>JAFADT010000155.1 GCA_023424585.1 Pseudomonadota bacterium | reverse complement strand
CGGCACGCCCTCCACGCCCACCGCGAGCGAGCTCCCCGTGGGCCCTGGCGCGCCGGCGCGCGAGCAGTCCCCGCTGGATCGCTTCGCCCTGTACCAGGCCGAGTTCAAGTTCGACCGCTCGGACTTCGCGCTGGAGGGCTACTACCGCACCGGCCACTACCACTGGGGCGAGGAGGGTGACTTCTTCAACCTCTACCGCGAGGCGAACTACGGGCCGAACCTGGACATCTACCACGGCAACGCGCCCTTCGGCGTGGTGTTCAGCGGCAAGAAGGCCATGGACGGCCTGAAGGTCGCCGTCGGTCCGGAGCTGTACTGGGGCGCCAACCCCTCCGTGGTGGCGAAGTACCGCAACAACGTGGGCCCGGTGAACATCACGCTGGTGCACCAGGAGGACCTGGCGCAGGGCTCGTCGTCCTCCACGGCCTCCGTGGTGCGCGAGCGCATCGCGCGCAGGACGGCGCTCGGCTTCCAGTACGCCACCAGCAAGCTGGTGCTGGACGTGGGCGGCCTGCTCTCCGCGCCCCAGCGCATCGGCGAGACGTTCACCTATACGCGCAGCGCCCCGGACGGCGCCCCCAGCTACCTCAACAGCGGCTACGACGTGCTCCAGGACAAGGTGCAGTTCCTGGACACGCTGGGCGCCAAGGCCCGCCTCACCTACGACATGGGGGCGGTGCGCTGGCTGGTGCAGTCCTCCATCCGCGGCCTCGTCGCGGACAGCGGGCCGGAGCAGGGCAACATCATCACCGGCTGGAGCCTGCGCGAGAGCGGCCGCGGCAACCACTACGCGGGCCAGCTGGGCGCGGCGCTGCAGTTCGGCTCCATCCAGGTGTCACCCAACGTCCTCTACCAGAAGCCCCTCATCGGGCCGAACCCCACCATCCAGGACACCTACGATCCGGGCTCCGGCATGTACTACGCGGGCGTGAAGCCGCGCAGCGTGCTGGTGGACGCGTTCAGCGTGCTGGACAACCGCGAGACGCTGGGCGGCGAGCTGCTCATCACCTTCGACCCGACGCCGGGCACCTGGTTCTGGTCGTGGGACCGCGACATGCGCGAGGACGCGCCGTTCGCGGCGGGCCTGGACATCGTCTACCGGCACCAGCCCACCTCGCGCGACGCGGGCATCGCCATCCTCGCGGACGGCAGCACCATCGCCTTCGGCACCGCGCCGGTGGCCCGCGATGAGTGGGAGACGTCCCTGCGCCTGGTGGGCAACCCCTCCCAGCGCCTGCGCCTGTACGGCACGGCCTACGTGGGCAGCCAGCAGTCCTCCGGCGAGGACAGCCGGCAGATCCACCGCTTCGGCCTGGACGGCTCCGCGCTCTACGACACGCTGCTGCTGGCGGCCCAGGTGCGCTTCAACGACTGGGGCCCCTACGACTACCACCGCGTCTTCAACCTCACATACCCGCTCCAACTGGGCGGCGACCTGTCCTACGGGTTGAAGAAGCCGGTGCTGGGCGCGGTGTCCACGCGCTTCGGCCTGCGAGGGCTGGTGCGCATGCTGAACGAGTACTCGGAGGGCCTCAACGACCGGGGCATCACCGAGGGCCTGAAGGGTCGCGAGTACGAGGTGGGCGCGTATGCCATCCTTTCTCTCTGAGGGAACACGCATCATGAGGACGGGTCTCCTGCTGGCCGCCGTGGCCGCGCTGTCCGGCTGCTACGACGACCCGACCATCATCTACGGCAAGCAGCTGGAGGGGATGACCTTCACGGTCACCGACCCGGCCATGGGCATCTACCCGAACACCTCCGTGCTGGATGATCCGAACAACCCCTTCGCGCAAGGCGGGGTGGGCACGGAGACGAAGTGGCAGATCCAGTCCGGCGGGGACCCGGTGGCGGGCTACTACGCGTGGGCCACGGTGCTCGCGAACGGGCCCTATGGCGAGGCGCAGTACTATGTGGCCGTCAACCTGGCCGCCATCTACCAGCGGGGCCGGGCGGATCAGGCCAGCCTGGCGCAGACGCGCGAGATGGCGGTGAAGGCCTACCAGTCCGTGCTCGACAACTTCCCGGACGCGGTGACCTACGACGCGTCCGGCACGGTGGCCTACGACCTGGTGACGCCCGCGTACAAGGGCGTCGTCGAGCTGGGCGGCACCGTGACGGGCGGCTGGGTGATGGTGAAGACCTCCAGTGGCGCGGACCGGGCGGTGAAGCCATGAAGAAGCCGGTGTGGGGACTGTTGCTGCTGCTCGCCGCCTGCCGCCCGGATCCGGGCCCGGCGGACTACACCGGCCAGGAGCTGCCGGGCAACCTGGACCCCGACGGCGGGACGGAGCCGGATCCGCAGATGCTGCCCGGGCCGTTCCCCTACGAGGCCGGCGAGGCCCGCCTGATGGTGGGCATCTTCTACGAGACGGGCCGCTCGCAGGAGATCATCCTCGACAACGTCGACTCCAACTTCTACCTCTACGAGAACACCGTCTACGTGGAGTCCGACCCGGACCACATCGAGGGCAGGTCCGCGGATCGCATCGTGCAGAACGGCAAGCCGTGGATGGGCTTCGGGGTGCACTGGAAGCAGACGCACAACTTCGACGCGTGGAAGACGCTCCACGTCAGCATGAAGTCGTCCGATGCCGCCTTCGCCAACGTGAAGATCGGCATGTCCAGCGGCACCGGCACCAGCGAGAAGGGCAACCCGCTCGCCGCCAGCGGGTACGGCTGGGTGAACGATGGTGAGTGGCACCACCTGGCCATCCCCGTCGCGGACTTCGTCGCGGCGGGCCTGAAGCTCAACGACGTCTCGTCACCGTTCACCTTCGCGGCCGAGGGTGGAACGACCGGTCAGTCCCTCCTGCTCGACAACCTGTACTTCACCGCGAACTAGGCAGGAACGCAGTGCCAGGAAGGGCGGGCCGGCTGTCGCCGTCAGGCAGCCGGAGCGCCCCAGCCTTGTCCTGAGGGCGCCGTCACGCCCCCGCGTGCGGTGTCTCTCGATGCAGGGAGGCAGTCCCCCAGCAGGGAAGTCCCTTGCGTCCGCCGCGCGTCCTGGCGGTGCGTGCGAACGCAGGTGTCTCGGTGTTCCTACCCAAGGAGTCGTCCCCCAATGTCTGAGTCCTCCTCGCTGTTGTCAAGCAGGGGCGCAAGTCCCTGTCTCGCTGAGGCACCGCGCGTCTGGTTGTTGCAGGCCTTCGCGGCGGTGCTGCTGGTGGTGTCCCTGCTGGGCGCGTCCGACGCCCGCGCGCAGACGAACCTGGCGCTGAACAAGCCCACCTCTACCTCCTCCGCCGAGGGGCCGTTCCTGGGCCAGTATGCGGTGGACGGCGACGGTGGCACGCGCTGGGCCAGCGGCTTCAGCGCGAACGAATGGATCACCGTGGACCTGGGCCAGACGCGCACCATCGGGCGCGTGGTGCTCACCTGGGAGGCGGCATACGCCACCGTCTACAAGATCCAGGTCTCCAACAACAACGCGACCTTCACCGACGCGCTGACGGTGAACACCGGCGACGGCGCGGTGGATGACCTGACGCTGCCGTCCGGCACCTCGGGGCGGTACATCCGCATGCAGGGCGTCACCCGCGCGCTGCCCGCGTATGGCTATTCGCTGTGGGAGTTCGCCGTCTATGAGACGGGCGGCACGCCACCCCCCACCAACACGGACCTGGCGCGCAACCGGCCGGCCACCGCGTCCAGCGTGGAGGCGGACGCCGCGGGGCTCCAGCCGGGCTTCGCGTTCGACGGCGACATCAACACGCGCTGGGCCTCCGCGCAGGGCGTGGACCCGCAGTGGATCCGCGTGGACCTGGGCTCGTCCCAGGTCGTGGGCAAGGTGGTACTGGACTGGGAGGACGCCTACGGCAAGACGTATACGATTGATGGCTCCAACGACGACGCCAACTGGACCACGCTCAACACGGTGACCAACGGCGCCATCGGCCGCCGGGAGATCCCCGTCTCTGGCACGTACCGCTACATCCGCATGCGCGGCACGGAGCGCGGCACGGGCTACGGCTATTCGCTGTGGTCCTTCGAGGTCTATCAGAACGGGGGCACGACGCCGCCGCCCACGCAGACGACGAACCAGACCATCAAGCTGAACTTCCCGGAGCTGGCCTACGCGAAGATCAACGTGTCGCCCGCGCCGCTGTCGGTGACGCCGGTGCCAGAGGAGGGCAACACCACGCCGTCCGTGCGCAACCCGCCGGGGCCCTTCACCTACCAGCTCACGTTCCCGCCCAACACGACGGTGACGCTGTCGAAGAACCAGTTCTCCCCCACGCAGCCCAACACGGACATCCGCCTGGCGGTGGTGGACGTGAACGGCGTGCAGCAGCGCGCGCAGTCCGTCACGGCGCTGGCGGTGCAGGGCGCGGACTGGAACGTGGAGATCTTCTCCACGGGCAATGGCCCCACGGATCCGCGCGACCCCACCATCATCCCGGACCCCTACGTGGCGCCCGCGCCGCTGCCGGTGGCCGGGGCGTTCCGCCTGGCCTCACCGGCGAACAACGCGATGGTCACCAACACCCGCCGTCCCACGCTGTCGTGGGCCGCGGTGACGGGGGCGACGAACTACAAGCTCTACGTCAACCTCACGCGCAACGACTACGACTGGATGGCGGCGGGCAGCCTGTTGGACCGGTACACGCAGGTGGCGTCGCAGACGGGCACGTCCTTCACCTTCACGGAGGACCTGCCGGACCGCTGGACCTACAAGTGGTACGTCGTGGCCACGCTGTCGGGCGGTGGCACGTCGCGCTCGGACGTCGGCAACTTCAGCGTGTACCTGCCGGTGGTGGAGACGCAGGCGGACGGCGTCAACCTCATCAACGGCATGCGCGACCTGAACAAGAACGGGACGATCGAGCCGTACGAGGACTGGCACAACCCCATCTCCGTGCGCGTGAACGACCTCCTGGGCCGCATGACCCTGCACGAGAAGGCGCTCCAGATGTTCTACGACGCCAAGACGTACCCGGAGGCGGGCTTCCAGATGGGGCCCCTGTCGCCCACGGACATCCCCCTGTTCCAGAAGGCGTCCGCGGCCACGCGCCTGGGCATCCCGCACATCGACGCGGGTGACACCATCCACGGCTACAAGACGAGCTGGCCCACGCAGCCGGCGCTGGCGGCCAGCCGCGACCTGGACACCATCTACGAGATGGGCGACATCCAGCGCCGCGAGCAGCTGGCCATCGGCAGCCGCGGGACGCTGTCGCCGCTGGCGGAGGTGAACACCAAGGTCCTCTATCCGCGCATCCAGGAGGGCAACGGCGAGGACGCGGACCTGGCGGCGGGCATCACCCGCGCGCTCATCGCGGGCCTCCAGGGCGGCCCCGAGGTGAACCCGAGCTCCATCTGGGTGACGACGAAGCACTGGCCGGGGCAGGGCGCCGGCGGCGAGGCGGGCATCACCTACGACGGCACCACCATCCACTACCACATGCGTCCGTGGCACGCGGCCATCGAGGCGGGCACCAGCGGCATCATGCCGGGCTACGCGGGCAGCTGGCTGCTGGGGCCGGAGGGCTACGGTGCGGGTGACAACCCGGGCATCCTCAACTACCTGCGCAACCAGCTGAAGTACACCGGCGTCATCTGCTCGGACTGGCTGCCGTCGGGCTCGTGGGTGCGCTCCGCGACGGCGGGTTCGGACGTGATGGGCGGCGCGACGCCGCAGGCCATGGCCAACTTCGAGAACGAGGTCCCGGTCGAGCGCATCAACGACTCCGTGCGCCGCATCCTGGACCTGAAGTTCCGCCTGGGCATCTTCGAGGACCCGTACAAGCAGGGCCCGGCCGGCACGTCCCAGTGGCACACCGCGGACAGCAAGGCGGCGGTGCGCCGCGCGGCCCAGGAGGCCATGACGCTGCTGAAGAACGACGGCGCGCTGCCCATCCGCCTGCCGGCGGGCGGCAAGCTGGTCATCGCGGGCCCTCGCGCGGACGACATGTCCTGCATGGTGACCTGGCGCTCGGACTTCCACGGCAACGAGTTCGGCGACCCGACCATCTACGCGGCGGTGAAGGTGCGCGCGGAGGCCGCGGGGCTCACGGTCTACAAGGACAACACCCCCGCCGGCGTGACACCGGACGCGGCCATCGTGGTGGTGGGTGAGAGCTACTTCACCCACGGCACGGAATGGGACAAGGAGAAGCCGTACCTGCCGGGCGACCCGATTGGCCCGGCCCACGACGCGAAGTGGGGCGACCAGTACGGCGTCATCAACAGCTTCAAGTCGCGCGGCATCCCCACGACGGTGGTGGTCATCAGCCCCCGGCCCTACGTGCTGACGAACGTGGTGCCCCTGGCCAACGCGCTGATGCTGGCGTACCGCCCGGGTGACATGGGTGGATACGCGGTGGCGGACGTGCTGTTCGGCGACGTGCTGCCGCGCGGCAAGACGCCGTGGCAGCTGCCGCGCGCCATGAGCCAGATCGGCACGGACGTGGAGAACGACCAGTTGGAGAAGTGGGACCTGCCGTTCGACCTGGGCGCGACGGACGCGGAGCGCGCGGCCATCCGCCAGAAGATCGCTGCGGGCCTGCCGGTGCCGCCCACCTACGGCAACCCGCTGTACCAGTACGGCTCCGGCATCCAGGGCTTCGGCCTGACGGACGCCACGCCGCCCGTGGCGTTCAACCTGCTCACACCCGCGAACAACCTGGTGATCACCGGCACGCGTCCGGCGTTCACCTGGTCCGCGAGCAGCGATCCGCAGACGGGCATCCAGCGCTACGAGGTGTTCCTCGATGGTGGCGCGATGCCGGTGGCCATCACGAAGACGCCGACGGCGGCGCTGGACGGGCTGAAGCTGGCGAACGGGACGCACACCTGGTTCGTGAAGGCGTTCAACTGGGCGAACGGCGTGACGCAGTCCTCGACGTTCACCTTCACGCTGAACGACACGACGCCGCCGGCGGCGTTCGCGGCGCTGTCGCCATCGGCCGGCCAGTCGGTGCCGGGCACGCCCACGCGCTTCATCTGGGAGCAGACGACGGACGTGGGCGCGGGCGTGGCGGAGTACGTCCTCATCGTGGACGGCGCGGACCGCAGCCCGTCCATCCTGCGCAGCACGCCGGTGCCGACGGGGACGAACCTGGCGCTGGGGAAGAATGCCTACGCCACGTCCGTGGAGTTCGGCAGCGCGAACGACGCGGTGGACGGCAGCCTGGCGACGCGCTGGTCCAGCGTGGGCACGGCGACGACGGGTGACACGGAGTCCATCACCGTCGACCTGGGGGCCATCTACTCGCTCAAGCGCATCGTGCTGAACTGGGAGGCCGCGTACGGCCGCCGCTACGTCCTGGAGGCGTCGCTGGACAACGCCACCTGGACGGCGCTGAAGACGGTGGACACCGGCGACGGCGGCATCGACGACTGGACGGTGGCCGGCGTGGGCCGCTACGTGCGCATGCGCGGCGTGCAGCGCGCGACGGCGTATGGCTACTCGCTGTGGGAGTTCGAGGTGTACGGCGTGGGCACGGAGCAGACGACGCTGAACGGTCTGACCGCGGGCTCGCACACGTGGCGCGTGCGCGCGGTGGACGGCGCGAACAACACCACGCTGTCCTCCGGGCCCATCACCTTCACGAAGTAGGGGGATCCCTTGAGGTGAGGGGAGGGGCGGCCGGAGCAAGGGCCGCCCCTCTTCCGCTTGACGTCATTCCGCGAAGCAGCAGCTTGATGATCGCTCGAAGCCGAGGCTCCAGGTTGTCCTTGGCGGTCTGTGAGACGAGCGTCGGATGGTGGAACGCGGCCGTCGCGCGGGACAGGAGGTCCGCCTTGTCGCGCGCATCCTTCAGGCAGGCTTCGGCCACCAGTCCCCGGAGCTGGGCCAGCAGGTCCTTCACATGCGCGACAGCGAAAGGCTTTTCGAGCGCCGACGCGACATCGAACGCACGAAAGGGCGCCGGGTCATCGAGCGCCCTCGAGCGCTTCAGCCTGTAGAGGGTCACGAACCAGTCGACGATCCGTGTGGGCGCGAGGTCGCGGCCGTGGACTACGGGGTGGGCGTGGCGACGGCGGGCGTGCCTTCCGCGGGCGCGGCTTGCTCGGCGGCCCTGGCTTCGGCGGCCTTGCGAGCGGCTTCGGCCTCGGCGCGCTGGGTGACCTCGGCCTGGGCGGCGGTCTTCATGCTGGCGAGGCCCTTCTCGAAGTCCTTGCCCACCATCTTGTCCATGTCCATGAACAGGCACATCGCCTTGCTGATGAGGTTGTGATCGCCGGTCATGGTCCAGTTG
>JAFADT010000096.1 GCA_023424585.1 Pseudomonadota bacterium | reverse complement strand
GGCTTCGCGGGCGCGGGCGCGCTTCGGGGCGCCGCCGGCGCGGCGGCCGCCGCCGGATTGCTCCGGGGCTCTTGCGCGGCGGGGGGCGCGGCCCCTTCAGGAGGAGCCGTCACGGACGCGGCCGAGGCCTCCCGCTTCACGAGCTGGAGGTGACGGCAGCGAGGACATTGCGCGCGGACGCCCTTGGTCGTGATCAACCGATCGTCGATCGCGTAGGCCGCCGCGCATTTCTGGCAGACGATGCGCATGCAGTTAGTGCCGGAAGTGTCGCACTCCCGTCACCACCATGGCCATCCCATGTTCGTCCGCGGCGGCAATCACCTCCGCGTCCCGGACGGACCCACCCGGCTGGATGACCGCGGTCGCCCCCGCCCGGGCCGCCTCGTCCAGCCCGTCCCGGAAGGGGAAGAAGGCATCCGAGGCCACGGCGCTCCCCTTGAGGGCCTCGCCACCCCGCGTCATGGCGATGCGCACGGAGTCCACCCGGTTCGTCTGCCCCCCGCCCTGGGCCAGCAGCTGGGACGGCGCCGCGAAGACGATGGCGTTGCTCTTCACGTGCTTGCACACCTTCCAGGCGAAGCGCAGGGCCCGCTCCTCCTCCGGGGTGGGCGCGCGCCTGGACACCACCTTCCACTCCAGGGGCGGCTCCACCGCGTCCCGGTCCATCAGGAGCATGCCCCCGGACACGCTGCGCGCGTCCACCTGGGGCCGGGGCGCCGCCGTGGGGGACGCCAGCGCGGGGCCCGCCTCCAGGAGGCGCAGGTTCTTCTTGCCCGCCAGCACCTGGAGCGCCGCCGGCGCATACGAAGGCGCGATGACCGCCTCCAGGAACGTCTCCGCCATGGCCTTCGCCGTGGCCTCGTCCACCTCGCGGTTGAAGGCGACGATGCCGCCGAAGGCGCTCACCTCGTCCACCGCGCGAGCGACGCGGTAGGCCTTCTCCAGCACGTCATCCACCGCCACGCCGCAAGGGGTGTTGTGCTTGATGACCACCGCGCAGGGCTTCTCCGGGAACTCCAGGACGAGCCCCAGGGCCGCGTCCAGGTCCAGGATGTTGTTGTACGAGAGCTCCTTGCCCTGGAGCACCCTGGCGAAGGCGACGGACGGCTCCTTCGGCGCGGCGTATTCCTTGTAGAAGGCGCCGCGCTGGTGCGGGTTCTCCCCGTAGCGCAGCCCCTGCACCTTGCGGAACGCGAGCGACAGCTCCTCGGGGAAGGGCTCCTGGGCCTCGCCGGACAGCCACCCGGAGATGGACGCGTCGTAGGCCGCCGTGTGCGCGAAGGCCTTGCGCATCAGCCGGCGCCGCGTCTCCAGGCTCACCGCCTTGTGGCCTTCAAGCTCCGCGAGCACCGGCGCGTAGTCGTCCGGGTCCACCACGATGGCCACGTGCCGGAAGTTCTTCGCCGACGCGCGGACCATCGCCGGCCCGCCGATGTCGATGTTCTCGATGACGTCGTCCTCGCCCGCGCCGGACGCCACCGTCTGGCGGAACGGGTAGAGGTTCACCACCACCAGGGAGATGGGCTCGATGCCGTGGGCCGCCATCTGCGCCCGGTCGCTCTCCAGGTCGGGCCGGCCGAGGATGCCGCCGTGGATGCGGGGGTGGAGCGTCTTCACGCGGCCGCCAAGGATTTCGGGGCTCTGCGTGTGCTCGGACACCTGGGTGGCGGGGACGCCGGCGGCCTTCAGGGCCTCCAGGGTGCCGCCCGTGGAGAGCAGCCGGTAACCCAGCCGCACCAAGCCCTGGGCGAAGGGGACCAGACCGCGCTTGTCGGAAACGCTCAGGAGAGCCAGCACGTGTGCGCCTCGCAATGGGTGGGGGTGGCGCGGGTCCTAGCAACCACCCCCTGGGGTGTCAACGCAACACGTCACCCCAGGCCCGGCGCGAAACGGTGCCCTGCCCTCAAGGCTTACGGGCGGACACGGGAGGCTCGGCCTCCGTGGCCTCGCGCAGCTTCATGAGGCCCCGCGTCTCCACCTGGCGGATGCGCTCGCGGGTGAGGTTCATGATCTCCCCCACCTCCTCCAGCGTGATGCCGCCCTTCTCCGCCACGTCCAGGGCGCAGGTGTGCTCCAGCTCGGTGATTTCCTTGTCCGGGAAGTTGAGCTTGATGGAGCCCGTCTCCGGGTTCACGTCCAGGTAGAGGTTGTGCTTGCAGGACACGAAGAGGCACGGGCGCGGGCCGTTGATGCAGTCCGCGCGGGTGCGCGGCCGCTGCTCGTCCACGAGCTTGAGGGTCTCCGCCTCCTCGGGGTCCAGCTGGCCGGCGAGCCTGCGCCGGCGCAGGTCGCGCGCCATCTCCTTGCGCGACATCGTCTTGGAGCGCCGGCGTTCCGCGGGCTGCTCCTCCTCATTCCCCCCCTCGCCCTCCTGCAGCTGCTTCACTTCCGACATGTGTCGTCCTCCAGATGCGTGGAGTCTACCCGGTTCAACAGGACCCTGGGGGGCATCCTATTGTGGCCGGAACGTTTCGTCTTCACGCGCCGTGACGGCGCTGCCCAACCGGGCGACATCGCGGACCAGATCCTGCGCCCGTTGCCTGAGCGTTGCCAACTGGGCTTCGAGTGACCTCCTGCGTTCTCCTCCCAGGGGCCGCCCTCCCAGCTCCTCCTGGAACCCGTCCAGCACCTCCGACAGGTCCCGCTGGAGCTGGTCGATGTGGTTCCGGTGGAAGACGAAGGAGCGCCGGATGTCCTCCAGGGTGTGTCCCTCCGCCATCATCTTCTTGATGACGTTGATACGCCGCACCGCTTCCACCGGGTAGAGGCCCAGGCTGCCCTGGTGCTTCCCCTTGCGGCCCACACGGCGGCTGCGGGGGAGCAGACCGGCCTGGACGTACTTCCGGAACGTCGCCTCCGAGAGCCTCACGCCCCGGGGCCGGAAGATTTCCAGGATCGCGTTCGCGGGAAGACCGCCCGCGTTCTCGCGCTCGATGCGCTCGAGTTCTTCGGGCGCGAGCAGGTCCATCGATTCCATTGAATAGATGCTACTGAATGGACGCCATAGGTGCCAGATTCGCGCGTCGGTCGTCAAGGAGGACGAGCAGGCGTGCGCGGACGGACGTCGTCCAGCCGACGCCTGGCGCCGGCCGACGGGGGCTTCAGGGGCTGGGGGCGGCGCCGGGCGGCGTCAGCGGCCTCGGGACGCGCGGAACTCCTGCGCCGCGGTGCCGTTGGCGGGGATGACGACGGTGAACGTCTTCGAGCCGGACGGGTGCTGGAAGGTCAGGCTGTAGGTGCCGGCCAGCACCTTGTAGGTCGCGCGGCCCTGCACGTCGCCCAGCCGCTTCGAGCCCAGGAAGACGGTGGCGTACGGATTGGCCTTCACCTGAAGCGTGCCCATGGCCTTCGCCGTGTCCGCGGCGGGCGCGGTGGCGGAGTCCGCCTCGGGCTGCGTGGGGGCGGCCGGCTCCGAG
>JAFADT010000836.1 GCA_023424585.1 Pseudomonadota bacterium | reverse complement strand
GGGCACGGCGGCGGAGCGGCTGGTGGACGTGGTGCCGCCGCACCTGCGCGCGGAGTCCCCGGACGTGCGGGCCGCGGCCGCGGATGCGCTGCGCCAGGCCCCGCAGGAGCTGGCCACGCGGCTGCTGCTGGACGCGCTGGAGACGGAGACCGACCGGGGCGTGCAGCGGGCGCTGCTGGACGCGCTCAACACGCGGCCCCTGGACGCCGTCGCGCTGGAGCACCTGCGGGCCTGGGTGGTGTCCGGGCGGCTGGCGCCTGGCGAGGAGCCCGCGCTGCTCGCGGTCGCGGCGCAGCACCTGGAAGGGGGCACGCCCGTCTTCCAGATGCTCCAGGCGCTCGCGATGCGGCCGGACCTCCAGGCCCCCACGCGCGCCCGGGTGATGGCGCTGATGGCGCAGGTGGGCGCGCAGCTCGGCGGCTGAGGTCAGTGGTCGAACGGGTGCGGCGCGCTGGCGCGGACGCCGGGGGGGCGCGGGCGCTTGCGGCGCTGGATGGCATAGGGCCGGTAGAAGGACTCCCAGAGCGCGGCCCGGCGCCCTCGCGGCCGGGTGCGCAGCTCGCCCAGCGGCGCCCGGATGAAGAAGGACGCGGTGAAGAGGTACGCCGCCGCCACGGTGAGGAACAGCAGCGAGGCCATCACCACCGGCCCCGGGAGCCAGGCCACGTGCGCCCGCTCCACGAAGTCCGCGAAGTCCCGCGGCGGCCGCGGGTGGCTGTAGACCTTGAAGAACCAGGTCACCAACAGGACGATGAGGATGGGCCCGTAGGCGCGGTTGAGCCGCGTCGCGATGGCGGACACCAGCGACAGCTGGATCTGCGGCCGGGACATCTCCACCGCCAGCTCGCGCAGCGCGTCCGGGTCCACCGGCTCGCGCCGCAGCATGGGCGCCCACCAGCCGTCCTCCAGCAGGCGCACGCGGCGGTTCCACAGGTCGTAGTAGCGGTAGCGCCGCGCCTCGATGAGCAGGAAGGACACCACCATCCAGATGCCCACCAGGAACGTGACGTGCGAGCTCTCCGGCGTCGCGAAGCCGAAGGAGATGACCGCCGCCGTCGTGGTGAGCGCCCAGTTCGTGGTCGTGTCCAGCCGCGTGCGCCACGTGTCCGAGCGGCTCAGCTCGCCACGGAAGAGCTGCGCCATGGCCTGCTGAGAGATCTCGGGCTGCTCCAGGTCGTTCTTCCTGTGCTCCTTGGTGCTCATCCGTGCATGCAAAGGTGGGGACGGCCGTTCGCGGTGGCCAGGGCGGCCGGGCAGGCAGGCGCTCGGGGCCCGTGATGGAGGTGCCCCTGTGGGGTGGCGGACAGGGCCGCGCCGCGAGGAGGCGGGGGCGGGTGGCTGGCGGGCAGGGGCGTGCGCATCGTGCGCCCTTGAGCGTGCCTTCCTCCAATGACGCCATCGCCGCGCTGTCGGGCCTGCTCTCGGACGAGGGCGAGCGCATCACCCGCCTGTGGTCCAAGCGCCTGCGCGCGGAGACGTACGAGGTGGAGGTCCCCGGCCGGGACCTGCGCGCGCCGCTGCGCCACCTGCTGGACGAGCTTGGCCGGCTGCTCGAGGACCGGGGCGAGGACGCGGTGCGGCTGTGGCCGGAGGTGGTGCGCTCGCACGGGGCCTTCCGGTACGACCAGAACTTCGAGCCGGAGGACCTGACCCGCGAGTTCAAGTCGCTCCAGGAGGTGCTGCTCTACGTCTACGCGCGCCGCAACGGGGGCGTCATCGACGCGGACGTGGCGGAGCTGGTGTCGGAGCTCATCTGGGAGGCGGACGCCTCCGCGCAGGCCTCCTACGCGCGCGTGCTCAAGACGGAGGAGGTGCGCTTCCGCGAGGCGGCGGTGATGGAGTCGGTGCTCAACCACGTGGAGGTGGGCATCCTCCTGGCGGAGACGGACGGCACGGTGTCCTTCGCCTCGCCGCCGGTGAGCCGCCTGATGGGCGTGCCCATGCGCGCGGTGGTGGGCGCGCGCGCCGCCAGCTCGCTGGGGCCCGTGCTCCTCCAGGTCAACGCGCGGCACCCCACGGGGGAGCC
This sequence comes from Pseudomonadota bacterium, assembly GCA_023424585.1. Lineage (GTDB taxonomy): Bacteria > Myxococcota > Myxococcia > Myxococcales > Myxococcaceae > Corallococcus. The sequence goes on along the minus strand of JAFADT010000836.1, from coordinate 6,708 downwards.
CTTCAAGGTGCACGACATGCCCTTCCTGCGCGCGCTGCGCGAGAAGGCCCCGGTGCGCGGCGTGATGATGCAGGTGGAGCGCGCCGGCGGCGGGGACGCCACGCTGGAGATGAGCGCCACGCCGGTGTGGGAGGAGGACAACGTCCTCGCGGGCGTCATCCAGACCTTCAGCGACCGCACGGAGGCGGCCGTGAAGACCAAGGCCCTGGAGAACGCGCACGACGAGGTGCGCAGGCTCCAGGGGCAGCTCCTGCGGCGCACCCGGCAGCAGGCCCTGGGACAGCTGGCGAGCGGCGCCGCGCACGCGCTCAACAACTTCCTCAACGTGCTGCGGCTGCGCATCACGCTCCTGCAGCGCGAGTACAAGCCCGAGCACCTGGAGGCGCTGGACAGGACGGTGCGCCAGATTGGCGAGTTGGTGGCGCGGCTCCAGGAGTTCAGCGTGCAGCGCACCGAGGAGCGCCTGGGCAACGTGCCGGTGGACCAGACGGTGCGCGAGGCGCTGGAGCTGGCCCGGGGCGAGCTGGAGCAGCGCGAGCACCCGGTGCACACGGAGCTGGACCTGGGCTTCCCGTGGGGGGTGAAGGTGGACGCGGGCTTCTTCCGCGAGCTCATCGTCAACCTGCTCCTGTCCGCGCGCGACCGCATGGAGGGGGGCGGCACGCTGGTGGTCCGCACCCGTCCCATGGGAGAGGACTGGCTGGAGATGCGCCTGGAGGACGGCGGGCGGCCCTACACGCAGGACGCGCTGGCGGGCCTGTTCGACCCGCTGCGCCGGGACCCGGGGGCGCCGCAGTTCTCGCTGTTCCTGGCGGTGGCGCGCACGCAGGTGCAGCGCTGGGGCGGAGAGCTGACGGTGGAGAACCGGCGCGACGGCTCGGGGGCGAGCTTCATCGTGCGGCTGCCGCGCTTCCGTGAAGCCGCGACGGGCGCGCCCCTGTCCCCCGAGCCGCAGCCGCCGCCGCGGGTGCCGGCACACCCGACGCGCATGCCGGTGCGCGCGCGCCGCGTGCTGGTGGTGGACGACGACCTGGACAACGCGCGGATGATGGCGGAGGTGCTGGGCGAGGAGGGCTACGACGTGCAGGTGGCGCACAGCCCGGACGTGGCCCTGCGCATGTGGGAGCGGCGTCCCTACGACGCCGCGCTGCTGGACGCGGTGATGCCGGAGATGACGGGCTGGGAGCTGGCGCGCGAGCTGCGGCAGCGCACGCCCCAGGCCCTGCTGGCCATCGTCACCGGCATGGACGTGCGGGGACAGAACCGCGCGAGCCTCGCGCAGGTGGACGCCGTGTTCCGCAAGCCCATCGACGTGGGCGCCCTGGACGACTTCCTCTCCCAGCACCGGAGCGAGGAGGAGCCCGCTGCGCCGATGGACACGCACGATGCGACGCACTGAGGGGCTGGGCGCTCCAGGCGTGGACCATTAGAGTCCGCGCGTGATTTCCCCGGCGGAACTGGAGCGCCTGCGCCGCAAGGTGGAGGCGGGTGAAGTGCTCGGCGGCGCGGAGCTGGAGGCGCTGCGCGCGGAGGCCGCGCGGACTCCTGGCCCCACGCTGCGCCTCACCGTGGCGCATGCGTTGATCAACGCGGACGCGGAGCGGGAGGCCCTGCCGTGGATGCAGGCCCTGCGGCGGGACTTCCCCAAGGACCTCCAGGTGCGCCTGGGCCTCGCGCGAGCGCTGCTGGGGCTGGAGCGGCACCGCGAAGCGGAGGCGGAGCTGCGCGAGGCGCTGGTCCTGAGCCCGGGTGACCCGGAGGCCCTCAAGGTGCTGGCCGTGCTCGCGCTGCGACAGGGAGAGGGCGCGCGCGCCCGCGCCTACGTGGCCGAGGCCGTGGAGCGGGATCCCCTCGACGCGGAGGCGAAGCTGCTGCGCGCGGAGCTGGAGGCCGCGGACCTGCCTCCGCCTCCCGCGCCCGAGGAGCAGGTCCTGCGCCCGGAGTTCACGGCCGCGCTCACGGCCGCGCTGGGGCGTGCGGGCATCGCCTTCCGGCGGCAGGGCCGCGACCTGCTGGTGAAGCTGGCCTCGGGCGGGGTGGGCCGCGTGGACGTGGGCTCGCTGTATGCCGCGTATCAGGAGGCCCCGGGCACGCAGGGGCTCACCGCGCACGTGGAGGCGCTGGCCTCGCGGCTGGGCGGGTTGTCCTCGGGGGTGTCGCTGGACGCGCTGCGCCCGGTGCTGCGGCCCTCGGGTTTCGTGGCGGGGGCCCAGGGCGCGCTGTTCCGCCCGGGGCCCGCGGGCCTGGAGGTCTTCTACGTGCTGGAGGACGCGGAGTTCGTGCGCTACCTGCCGGCCTCCGCGCTGGAGGACGCCGGGCTCACGCTCGAGGCGGTGGACGCGGCGGCGTGGCACAACCTGGAGGCTCGGCCCGTGGACGTGCGGCCCGTCGTCATCGACCAGGGCGAGGTGCGGCTGGCGGAGGCGTTCTCTGGCATCTGGGCGGTGGCGGGCGGCGACGGGCACGACGGCGCACGGCTGCTCACGAAGTCGCAGCGCCGCAGGCTGGATGCAGCCACGGGCGGAGGCCCGCTGCGCGTGAGCCTGGGCCGCCGTGAGCTGGCGCTCCTGTGCCGCGAGTCGGACGGCGAATCGGCGCGGAGGCTCGCGGAGCTGGGGCACGCGCCGGACGGCGTGCCCGGGCTGTTCGTGCTGGAGGGGGACGTGTTGCAGCCGAAGTGACAGCCGCTACTTGATGAAGCCGTCCTTCGCAGCCTGGGCCTTCTTCAGCAGACCTTCCAGGATCGGAGCACTGACGGTGTCCGGAAGGTCGGCGGGCAGAGAGGACCGCACCTGCTCGACGACTCCGGGAGTCTGCTCAATCAGCTCCTCGAAGAGCTTGGGCGCGGCTGCCCCGAGGCCGCACTTGTGTGCGGTTTCGATCCAGTGCGCTACGCGGATCCCCTTCCATTCGTAGTGCCGGTTCTTGCCGATGACCGCCATCGCCATCTTCACCCGATGGGGTGAGAGTTGATGCTGTTTGCGGCCCAGAAAGGGATAGGCGGAGATGACGTCGTACCGGGGCGTCAGCCTGAAGCGCCCTGCCGCTTCAATGAACACGCTGAAGTTCTTGGCATGGCCATCGATCGCGCACAGCAACCAGAAGAGGAACTGCGTCTTGAGGAAATCAAGGCGATCCTCCTGGGCCTGGGTCGAGCCCAGAAGCACCTCGAGGATCCTCGGTATCCCAGGACCTCCATCACGCTCGTATTTCTTGCCCGGTGGGGTCTTGGTCACCTGGCAGAAGTCCTCCTGCGGGAGACGTAGGATCCATTCGCCACTCGAAGCCACCTTGCGGTCGAAGCGCGTCACGACGAGCACTCGCTGGTCCCCGAAGCTCATGAGGTCGGACGACGCGCAGGGGATGCCGTAACCGCGAAGGAGTCGGGCGCAGAGCCATTCGTTCTCGACGGAGTTCGAGAGGTCGACACCTGGGTGCGCTGAAGCGGGGATGGGGAGCTTGAAGATGTGGGTCGTGGGCGTGGTGCCATCGGGAGCCCACCATGCGTTGTCGTGCCAGAGGAGTGCGGTCTTCTCCTGGGCACCCGCAAGTGAGATTCGGAAGTCATCAGCGTCCTGCGCACCCAGCGTGGGAGTCCGCACGCGGGCCAGGATGTTTCCGATCTCCGCGGGTGAAAGCTTGCGTCCACGAATGCGGTGGACGTCTGGCGCTGTGGCATCGGGCCGGAGAAGTTGGACGGCCCCCACGCAGTCACGCCCGACCTCCTCAAGCAGATCGAATGGTGAGGTCGAGGCGGCGCCAAACCGGTTCATCATCCGTCGGCGGATTTCGTCGCTGTCCGGCAGCAGGTTGTCGAAGAAGGGTTGGACCACGTCGGTCCTGTACGGCTCCCGCGAGGGCCGCAATGGCATCGAGAGCGACAGGGGCCGGGCCAGAGGCGAAAGGAGCCAAGCGTCCGCGTAGGCGAAGCGATGTTCGCCGTGGTGGACGGTCCATTGACCCACGCGCTCGCCATTCATCCACACGTCAAGGGCGCGTGTCTTGGAGGGGCGGGCCATGGGCTACCACTCCGATGCTGTCTTCTGGGCCCCACGGTCGCGCAGGACCAGCTCTACGTTCAATCCCGCGAGGATCCGGAACAGGCGCTCGACCCCTATTCGGTCTGGGTGCGTTTCGGCGAAGGAGATCGCGCTTTGGGCGACTCCGATGGTTGCCGCCAGTTGCCCCTGGGTGAGCCCGCGTTCCCGACGGTATCCCCGGAGGATCGAGCCGAGCTGCTCTGGGGTCTGGACGAGAAAGGGGCGCACGCGTTCTCCGGTGGATGAGCCGGGAAATATACCGGTTAGCAGATATCCTTAAATTATCTTCTCCATAGGATATTTGTTCAGTATCCGCTCGGAAAGATAATGGCGCGGTCTCTCCCTGGGTCAGCCGGCCGCTCCCACAGGGAGGGTTTCAACAAAGCGCACCTCGCGAAAACCCAGCGTGAGCAGCAGCCCCCGCAGCGAGCGCTCCGCGGACTGACGCGCCTTCTCTTGGAGGCGCGTGTCCTGTCGCACCTCCCTTTCAAACGCCAGCCGGGCCTTCTCCAACAGCTGCGCTGTCTGCGCGCTGTCCAGGTTGGAGTCGATGACCTCCGTCTCCCCGGGCCGCAGGGCCACCGTGACCTGGAGCGGCGGCAGGAGCACGTCCACGCGCGTGCCCACGGCGCGCAGGTGGCTCGAGTCGAAGCGCTGGAAGTCAAAGCCCAGGTGCGCGTCCGCGAACACGATGGCGCGGCCGTGCGGGTCCTGGAGCGTGTAGCTGGCCCAGAGCAGCACGTCCTTCCACAGCGCGTCCGTGGCCTGCGGCTCCGGCGTGAACGTGACCTTCTTGTAGAGGGACACGTCCAGCGTCTCCAGCCGGGCCACCTCCCGCATCTGCTCCACCACCGCCGCCGTGTCCGGCAGCCGGGGAGCCGCGGGACGCAGCAGCACCCAGGCCCCGAGCGCGCCGAGCGCGACCGCGGCGAGGAGGGAGAGGGTTCGCGAGGCGTTCTTCTCCATGGGCCGGAAGTCTACCCACTTCCGGAGCGGGGGCGTCCTGGTGCAGCGTGCGGATGCGGGCTTCCGGACGGGTGCCCGAAAAGGAAAGACCCAAGGTGGAGCTGACGGACTCGGAGGTGGAGGCCCTGGGCTCGCATGGGTACTTCGTGCGGGATGGCTTCCTGGGCGAGGCGCTGGCGCTGAGGGTGCGGGCCGTGGCGCTCGCGCGCGTGGAGGCCCGGACGCTGAGACCCGCGGGCATCCGGCGCGGCGCGAACCACACGCTCGACACCTCCGTGCGCGGGGACCACATCGAGTGGGTGCTGCCCGGCGCCGCCCCGGAGCTGGATGCCCTGTGGCACCGCTTCCAGGCGCTGGGGGAGGCCGTGTCCACGGGCGCGTACCTGGGGCTGGGCCGCTTCGACGTGCAGCTCGCCTGCTACCCTGGCGGCGGGACGCACTACGCCCGCCACCTCGACGCGTTCCCGGGCCAGTCCAACCGCCGCCTCACCGCTGTCTGGTACGCGAACGCGGATTGGAAGCCGGAGCACGGCGGCGTGCTGCGCCTCTTCCCGGAGGGCACCGACACCCCGGTGGATGTGCCGCCGGTGCTGGATCGCGTGGTGGTGTTCCTGAGCGAGCGGCTGGAGCACGAGGTGCTGCCTGTCCATGCTTCACGCCTGGCCCTCACCGCGTGGTTCTCCGGCCAGGGCCCGTAGCGGCGACAGCCTCACCCCTGCGCCGAGCATGTCGTGGGCGCGCGGTTTCCCCCACCCGACCACGTCGAGCCGCACAGCCGGGCCACCCCCGCTCCCCGCAGGACCTGTCGCGGCGGCTAGCCCGCGTCGTACACGCCCGCGTCGTACACACCGGCGTCTTGGGCCGGCCCCGGTCCCGCGTCGTAGCCCGCGTCCCAGTCCGGACCGGAACCCTCCAGCGTACCGATGATGTAGATGTCGCCCGTCCCCGTGCCCGGGCAGTTCCGCGAGTTGCGCATCAGCTGGAGCTGCGCGTACGCCACGGAGCCCTGGTACACGTCCACGGTCGTGCCGCCGGCGTACACCTCCAGCCCCATCCGGTTGTAGGCCTTCACCTCCACGAGGCGCCGGGGCCCGACGGGGATGTTGCTCAGGTAGCCCTCGATGTAGCCGTTGCCCACGTACAGGGACTGGGGGGACGGCGGCGGGAGGTCCTGCGCGCTCACGGTCGCGTAGGCCGCGACGACACCGCACGCGTCCCCCGCGAGCGAGATGCGCATCTTCACGGACTCCGTGCTCTCGGGGTCGCCGGAGTCCTCCGGCCCGCCCCCGCAGGCCGCGAACAGCAGCGCGCAGCCCGCTCCCAGCGCGACACTCCATCCGGCTCGCTTCATGAGGTCCCTCTCCCTGGTGGCGCGTCCTTCGCGCGACCTTGAGACACGCGGCCCGTCCGGCTTGGGACATGCCCCCGTGACGGAGCGCGCGGATGGCAAGGACACCTGGCGGAAGGGGCTCGGGGCCTGCCTGCTCCACGGCCGGCCCGGACCCGCGCGGATTCCAGGAGGAGCGGCGGCGTCCGTGGCACCTGTCGCGTGACGGAGGCGTGTCTACGTTCTTCCCCAGTCATCTCTTTGGACGGGGGATTGAGAACATGTTCCAGAACAGGACGAAGCGTCACTGGGTGGTGGGACTGGCGTTGGGGGCATCCATGGCGTTCCTCGCCGGGTGCGGCAGCTCCAGGTCCG
>JAFADT010000824.1 GCA_023424585.1 Pseudomonadota bacterium | reverse complement strand
CTCCGACAGCGCGCCGAGGTTCGCGTCATTGTCCACGAACACCGGCATGTCGAAGGTGGTCTCGAACCACTCCTTCACGTCCACGTGCTTCCACGCGGGGAGGATGAGGGGAGACATCTTGCCGGGGGCCGCCGGGTGCACGGGGCTGGGCACGGCCACCCCCATGCCGACGACGGAGCGGCGCGGGACGCGCTCGGCGTCCAGGCACTCCTGGACGAGCTCCCTCGCCTTCTGAAGCGACCCCTCCGGATCGCCACGCACCGCGTGGCTCGCCTTGCTCTGCGTGCGCACGCGGCCGCGGAGGTCCGTGAGGACGACGGTGACGTGAGAGGCGCCCAGCTCGACGCCCACCAGGCTGAACGCCTCGTCGCAGAAGCCGATGAGGGTGGGACGGCGGCCCCCGCGGGAGACCCCTGCGCCGATGCTGCGCACCAGGCCCGCCAGCTCCAGGTCCGCGACGATGGCGGAGACGGTCGACGGGCTGAGCTCCGTGCGCCGGGCGATCTCCGCCCGGGAGATCTGACGCTCGCGCCAGATCATGTTCAGCAGCAGGCCGCTGTTCTGCGCCCGCATGCCCGCCGCGTCGACCGTCAACACCGCCGTTCCCGCTTTCATCGTCCGCTCACGTTCCTGGGTTGGCGCACGGGGCGCTCAGAGGAGGCTAATTCCACTGGATGTCGTCGATATAGAAGACGAACGGCTCGTCGTGGCCCCCTGCGGACCAGCCGAAGCCCGCCGCCACGTCGGCGTAGCGGATCTTGCTGATGTCGAGCGTGAACTTGACAGGCGTCGTGGTCAGCACGGCGGAAGGGCTGAGCTTCTTCTCGAAGCCGTCCTGGGAGTCCGGGCCGTAGCCGACGAAGAAGTCGACTGTCTCTCCGCCCTTCTCGCTCCACGCGTAGAAGGTGACGGCCTTCGCGCCGTCCGGCACCAGGAAGCCCGGGGTGCTGCTCTTGCCCCAGTTGCCTTCCGGGTACTGCCAGAAGACGCCCGCCCAGCCCTGGCTCCGCTTCGTGTAGGTGAACTTGTGGCACGTCCCCAGGCCGGAGCCCGGACGGGGCGTGGCACAGACGGGCTCGTCCACCAGGCCCTCCTCCGAGCCGTCCCCCATGTAGCCGCTGGCCGCCCAGGTGCCGTCCACCGCCAGGGGCAGCGACGTCTGGGTGCCGGCGTCCGTGTTCGTGCCCGCGTCGGTCTCGGTGCCAGCGTCGGTGGTGGTGCCGGCGTCCGTGCTCGTGCCCGCGTCGGTGCTGGTGCCAGCGTCGGTGGTGCTGCCGGCGTCCGTGTTCGTGCCCGCGTCCGTCTTGGTGCCGGCGTCATCCTGGGTGTTGGGAGTGGGGTTCTCATCCTCGGGGTCACAGGCGCCCACGAGCCCCGCCGTCGCGAAAACTCCAACAACCGCCAACGTCCACGCGAAACGCTTGTTGCGAAGCATGAATCCCCTCCAGGGTGTCTTGCTGGGATGACTTCGTTCTTACGGCGAAGAAATTGGAAGCTGCTGTAAGCCGCAACCCACATGCCGCGACGCGTCACCCGCGCTGGCCTACGCCAGAGGGAACTCCACCGTCTCCCGTCGCCAGGGGCCCCGCCGCCTGGAGCCACACCGCGTCCCCGCCCGCCGCGAACATGCGAGTTCGTTCGATTGGCGAAGAAATACCAGCCCCCTTGACCCATTTGCAAGCGCGTGACCGTGCGCGCAGCGCTGTCAATCTGTTGATGCGGTGCGCCGTGGCGCGAGGGATGGGGAGGATGCGCGGGGGGCACGAGCAGCGGACGCGGGCAGACGCCGCCCCGCCCCGGTCCGAGGCGAGCCACGCGTCACGTGCGGTCATGACCGGAAGCTCAGTGCTTCAGCGGCGGGCCCGCGATGCGCTGGACCACGGAGAGCAATTGCTCGATGTCGAAGGGCTTGGGCAGGAAGCCCGCGCACGGCAGGTGCTGCCAGAAGTCCGGCGGGCTGGCGCTCATCATCACCACCGGGATGTCTCGCAGGCCCGCGTCCTTCTGCATGGCCTCCAGCACGCCCGGCCCGTTCAGCACCGGCATCATGTAGTCGAGCAGCACCATCGACGGACGCTCCTGGCGCATCCGCTCCACGGCCTCACGCCCGTTGAGCGCGGTGGCCGTGCGGTAGCCCTCGTCCGACAGGAGGTCCCGGACCGCCTCCACGATGCCGAACTCGTCGTCGACGATGAGGACAGGCCCCATGCTCACATGCCTCGGCGCTTGCGGACGTTGCGGCGCGGCTTCGAGGGGGGCGCCCTGGCGGAGGACTTCGTGCCCGCGCGCGGCTTGCGGCGCGGCTTCGGCACGGGGGTCGGCTCCGGCGTCCGAGTGCGCGCGAGCCCCGTCATCAACATCTGCCCTTCCGCGAAGGGCTCGCCCACCTGGATCCCCTTGCTCGTGATCTCCAGCTCGCGCAGGGCGGGATCATAGGCGCTGTTGCGCACCTTGAGCGCCGCGATGAAGCGGCGCAGCCCCGAGTGCAGCTCCACCATGCGCAGGAACAGGATGTTCTCCGCCACCATGGAGATGCCCTTGAGCGGGAACCGCACCTCCGGCCCGAACGCGGCGGTGGACTCGGCCGTGTAGAGGAGCGTCACGTCGCGCACCCGGCACTCGTTGGTGAGCGCCGCCAGGAAGCGGGCCACCCGCGCGCGGCGCGTGGAGGCGCGGCGGAGCGCCTCATAGCCGTCCAGGAAGATGCGCCGCACCCGGCCGCTGCGCACCAGCGTCAGCAGCTCCGTGCCCAGCTTGTCGAGGATGTTCTCCGTGGGCGGCCGGAAGCTCACCTCCAGGTCGCCGCGCTCCATCAGCGCCTGTAGGTGCAGGCCCACGCCCGCCGCCTGCGCGAGCATCCGCTCCGGCGCGTCATAGAAGGCGAAGTAGTGGCCGCGCTCCCCCTGGCGCGCGCCTTCCGCCAGGAAGCTCAGGCCCAGCAGCGTCTTCCCGCTGCCCGGCGGCCCCAGGAGGATGGTGGTGGAGCCCGCCGGCACGCCGCCCTGGAGCATCCTGTCCAGGCCGGTGACGCCAAAGGCGTCCCGCTCGCGCTTCCCCGCCCCCGGCACCAGGTTGCCGTCCACCATCGCCTCCAGGCGGGGATAGACGGTGAGCCCATCACTGGTGATCTCGAAGCCGTGCCGCCCCAGCTTGTGCGCGCTGCCGCGGAACTTGCGCACGCTCAGCTCGCGCAGGGTGCGCACGCCGAAGGTGCGCTGCTGGAGCATCAGCAGGCCGTCCACCATGGTGTGCTCCGCGCGCAGGCCCTTGTCGCCCCCGGTGGTGAGCACCACCGTGGTGCAGCCGATGAGGCCCGTCACGACCTGGAGGCCGTGGATGAACTTCTTGAGCGCCTGCCGCGACGGGGCCAGCTCCTCCGCCGCCAGCAGGCCATCCAGCACGAGCAGCGAGGCCTTGTGCGACTTGATCTCCTTGCGCACCAGTTCCGCGAGCGCGTCCAGCCCGCCCTGCTCCAGGATGGTGAAGGCGCTCAGGTAGCTGATCTTCCCCGGCACGCAGGACGGGTCGAAGAACGACAGCGTCTGCAGGTTGCTCACCAGCTCCGTGTGCGACTCGGCGAGGAGCGTGAGGTAGAGGACCTTGTGCCCCTGGGCCGCCTGATGGAAGCAGATCTGGTTGGCCAGGATGGTCTTGCCCGCCCCCGGCAGGCCCAGGACCATGTACATGCGGCCCTTGCGCAGGCCTCCACACAGCACGGTGTCCAGGCCGGGAATGCCCGTGGACACCCGCTGCTCTTCACGTGGTTCGCCCGGCGTCATCACACGTTCCCTTCCTGGGCGCCACGCGCCGAGTCGGCCATATCACCGGACCGCAGGGACTCCTTAGTCCAGACACCCCAGGAGGGATCAACCATCCGGGAAACGTGTGCGACTGGACGACGAAGGCCCGTTCGCCGACTGCTCACCGGGCGGCGTTGCCGTCCGTCGCCGGGACGAGGGGCCCGCTCCCCGTCAGCGGCTTGAGCGACGCGCGCAGGGCTTCAATCTGCGCGCGCGCCTGGCTCTTGAGCGTCTCCAGGTCGTCCAGCGTCATCCCCTTCGTGGAGATGGGGGTGCCCACCGTCACCAGCCCGCGCGACGTGGCGAAGCGCCACGAGTGCTTGGGCAGCGACAGCCGCGTGCCGCTCACCGCCAGGGGCAGCACGTCCGCCTGCATCTCGATGGCGAGCCGGAAGGCGCCATCCTTGAAGGGCAGGAGCTCCTCCGTCTTGGAGCGGGTGCCCTCCGGGAAGATCATCACCGGCATCCCCTTCTGCATCCACTGCTTGCAGCGCGCCATGGCGCCGGTGGCCGAGTCGCGGTCGCCGCGCTCCACCGGGATGTCCCCGGCGATGCCCATCATCCAGCCCACCACGGGCACCCGGAAGAGGCTCTTCTTGCCCAGCCACTTCATCTCCCACGGCAGGTGGGAGATGAGGAACGGATCGGCGTTGGACTCGTGGTTGCTCACCACCACCGTGTTGGGCGCGACGTGGTCCGGCACGTTGCCGTGCACCCCGAAGCGCCAGAAGGGCGTGAGCTTCGCGGCGGTGACGCCCACCAGCCGGAAGCAGCGGCCCACCGCGTAGCGGCGCTTGTCGAACGGGAACGTGACGAGGAGCAGGAAGAGTTGGACGAAGAAGCCCACCAGGGCGACGAGGCCCACCTCGACCCAGGTCCAGATGGAGAGCAGTGCGTTCATGAGGGGTGTCCCTTGAGAATGCGGGGGTTCAGGTGAGGACCTCGGGGTCCAGGTCCACGCTCACCGGGCAATGGTCCGACCCGTGGACGTCCGCGTGCACGGAGGCCTTCTTCACGAAGGCGAGCGCCGCGGGGGTGGCGAGCACGTAGTCGATGCGCCAGCCGATGTTCTTCTCTCGCACGCCGGCGCGCTGGCTCCACCACGAGTAGTGGCCGCCGCCGGCGTTGAAGTGGCGGAAGGTGTCCACCCAGCCGGAGCGGATCCACCGGTCGAACTCCTCGCGCTCCTCCGGGCGGAAGCCGCTCGTCTCGCGGTTCTCACGCGGGCGCGCCAGGTCGATGTCGCGGTGGGCGGTGTTGAAGTCCCCCATCACCAGCACGCGCTGGTTGTCGCGCAGCGGCTTCTCCAGGCGCGCGAAGAGGCGGCGATAGAAGTCCAGCTTGAAGGGGATGCGGGAGAGGTCGCGGTCCTTCCCGTTGCCGTTGGGGAAGTAGCCGTTCACCACGGTCAGCTTGCCGAAGCGGGCGAACTGGAGGCGGCCCTCCGCGTCCATCTCCGGCGCGTCCAGGGTGGTGGTGAGGTCGTCGGGCTCGTGGCGGCTGAACAGTCCCACGCCGCTGTAGCCGGGGCGCTCCGCGGCCACGAAGTGGGTCTTCCAACGGCGGGGGGCGCGCACCTCCGCGGGGAGCTGCTCCACGCGGGCGCGCACCTCCTGGAGCCCCACGATGTCCGCCCGGGCCTTGGACAGCCACGGGAGGAAGCCCTTGCGGTGGATGGAGCGCAGACCGTTGACGTTCCAGGAGACGACTCGCACGCCCCCGCTTATGGCGAAAGCGCGCGGGTATTTCCAGCCCCCACCGCTCCTGGACGGACGGTGGGGGCCGGTCACTGCTCAGTGCGTCACGGCGTCTCCGTGCTGCTCGCCTTGTTCTGCGGGTCGCGCGTGGTGCGGAGGATGAAGTCCGCGCTGTTCACGTCCGTGTCCTGGCTGTTGCCGGCCGTCTTGTCCGCGCCGCTCTCCATGGTCGCGGCGGACGAGCCAGCGTTGGCCTTGCGCTCGATGCTCCCGTTGGTCCCGATCGTCCCGGTGACAGGGCTCTTGCCTTCCGCGGCGTTCGCCGTGGAGCCGAAGCCCACCCAGTCCACCGCGAGAGCCTCCGTCTGGGTGTTCCCAATACCGGGCTTGCCCAGCCGGATGTGGCCGTTCGGAGCCATGGGAATGGCAGTGGTGGTCGCATCACCCTTCACGGAGCCCTGATAGCCAGTGCCGTGGGTCACCAGGTAGAAGCCGTGAGCGGCGATCTTGGAGCCCGCCAGGAACGTGAAGGCGTTGTTGTTGTAGTCCGTTCCCGCCGCGCTCTTGTACTGGAGCTTCCAGCCGGCCAGGTCCACATCCTCGTTCGTCGGGTTGTAGAGCTCGATGAACTCATCGTTCGCGCCACCAGGACCCGCGGGGGCGATCTCGCTGATCACGACGTGGTTCGTCGTCGAAGCGGCGGTGACCTTCGCCTGGGCGGACACGGACTGGCCGTTGAGCGTGGCCACGATGGTGCCCGTCGAGCCAGCCTCACCGGCGGTGAAGACGAACTTCGCGGAGACCTCGTTGGCAGGCACCGTCACGGTGGCCGGCACGGAGCCCACGTTGCCCGTCGTGGACAGCGCCACGGCCGTGTCCGTCGCGGCCGGGATGTCGAGCGTCACGGTGAGGTTGGCCGTCTGACCGGAGGACAGCGACACCGACTCCGGCGACAGGAACGCCAGCGAGGCCGCCTCGGTCGCACCGAGCACGCGCACCATCGCCGTGCGCGAATCCGCCCCCAGCGTGGCCGTCAGCGTCGCCTTGGCGGAGCCCGCCGCGTCGTCCGCCGTCACGATGACCGCCACGGAGCGCGAGCCCGCCGGCACCGTCACCTGGCCGTTGTTCGCCACGACCACCGAGGGGCTGGACGAGGCGACCTGGACCACGACGTCCGTCGTGGCGTTGGCGCTCAGCGTCACCGCCAGCGGCTCCGGAATCGTCTCGCCCGTGGTACCCGAGCGCGCGAAGACCGCGGCCGGCTCCAGCGCGCTCAGCGTCACCGTGGTGCCCGCGTCCGAGCCAGTCCCCGCATCCGGAGCCGCGCCACCGTCGATGGCGCCGCCGTCCGTACCCGCGTCCGTCTCCGTCCCGGCATCCGTGCCTGCGTCGATGGTGCCGGCGTCCGTCTCCGTGCCCGCGTCCGTGCCCGCATCCACCGTCGTGCCGGCGTCCGTCTCGGTGCCCGCGTCCGTCTCCGTGCCCGCGTCGATG
>JAFADT010000728.1 GCA_023424585.1 Pseudomonadota bacterium | reverse complement strand
TGGGCGACGAAGGCGGCGTCGTCCAGCGCGTAGACGTCGCGTGGCGCCGGCGCGGAGGCGGTGCTCGCGTCGGTGGACCGGGGGTCGGCGGGAGGGCTGGCGAGCGTGAGCCAGGCGGCGAGCAGGGAGGCGGCGGACATCGGGAGGGAGGACTCCGGCGGGCGTGGGCGCGGGGGGACTCTACTCCGAAGCGGGCGTGGACGAGCCGGACGGTCCCCCGGCCGCCCGGCGGCGCAGGAGGTGCAGGCGGCCAGGGTGGCCCGAAGCGGGCGCCATCCCCACGTTGAGGCGTGGATGGCCGTCCGGGCATGGGAGCTCCGGGCGCAAGAAAGGTGGAAGTCACGATGGCTTACGGAAAGGCGGAGGACCTCTCGCGCTCCATCACCCCGCACCTGGATGGGGTGGAGTACCCGGCGACGCGCGAGGAGCTGGTCGAGACCGCCGCGGACAACGAGGCCCCGGTCGACATCATCAACATCCTCAAGTCCCTGCCCCAGGACGAGTACATGCTGCGCGAGCACGTGCTGCGTGACCTGGCGGAGGCCGAGCGCCGCTTCGCGATGAACGGGCTGCGGGACGACGACGGCGTGGACCGCGACCGGCGCAACATCGGGCGCGACCGCGTCGAGGGCGCCTCCGAGGGCGAGACGCGCCACCCGTAGGGTCGCCCTCGCGCTGACACTCCCCAGCCAAGGATGGCGCAAGACGCTCGCGGGCGCCCTGGCTTTCTGCCAGCGTTCGCGAGCGCATGCGTAAGGGCCTCCTGTGGAGCTGTCTCGTGCTGTCGCTGGCCGCCGCCGGGTGCAAGTCCCGGTATCCGCCGCTCAACCCCGCGCCGGGGCTGCTGCCGCCGGTGCGCCTGGACTTCAAGCCCCCCGTGGACCGCCTGCTCACCGAATCCGTGCGCGCCACCCGCACCCTCCAGCGCGAGGGCCGGCCGGAGGTGCGCGACGAGGCGGCCTTCACCACCGAGACGCGCTTCACCCCGTCCGACGGCGGCTGGCGCGTGGCCCAGGCAGTGCGCACCCCGCGCCAGGTGCATGACGGCCAGGACGTGCCCTCCCTGTCCGGGGCCGTGCTGGAGCGCTTCACGCTGCGCATGCAGCTGGCCGCGGACGGCACCTTCGTGAAGCTGGTGGGCCCGGAGGCCGCGCAGGAGGCGCTGCGGCAGGTGGCGCCCGAGGGCCCCGGCGTGCCGGAGGTGGAGCGCTTCTTCAGCCCGGAGGCGCTGGAGCTCCGCACGCGCCGCGAGTGGGAGGCGAAGTACGCGGGGCTGCTCCAGCGCAACCTGGTGGAGGGGCAGCGCACCTGGGCGGTGGACTCCGTGGAGGTGGACGGCGAGGAGCGCGCCTTCCTGCTGGAGCGCGTGGTGCTGGGCACGCGGCCCACGACGTTCGGCGACGCGGTGGTGCTGTCGCTGCACTGCCTGGACGCGCTGCCGCCCAAGGCGCCGGCGGAGCTGCTGGCCGCGTGGGCGGAGGCGGGCTCGCCCGCGCTTTCGAAGGGTGTGACGTGTGAAGGCGAGCAGGTGGTGGCGACGGGCCGCTTCATCCCGGTGCGCCGCCTGCTGGAGGTGAAGGCGGTGGGGGCGGGCGCGACGCTCCTGCTCACCACCGAGTCCCAGGCGGAAGCGCTCCAGGAGGAAGGGCCATGAGCCACGACGAGTACCTCATCGAGGACGACGCGGGTGTGAAGCGCGTGGTGCAGGAGGCGAAGCGGGTGGCGGTGCTGGGCATCAAGACGGAGGACCACTCCGCCCAGCCCGCGTACTACGTGCCGGAGTACCTGGCGAAGACGGGCGTGGACGTGGTGCCGGTGCCTGTCTACTACCCGGACGCGAAGGTCATCCTGGGCAAGCCGGTGTACCGGCGGCTGGTGGACATCCCGGGCGACATCGACGTGGTGGACGTGTTCCGCCGGCCGGGCGACATCGACCAGCACGTGGACGACATCATCGCGAAGAAGCCCAAGGCGGTGTGGTTCCAGTCCGGCATCCGCAACGACGCCGCGGCGAGGAGGCTGGCGGCCGCCGGCATCCGCGTGGTGCAGGACCGCTGCCTGATGGTGGACCACCGCCGCTACAGCGGGCGCTGACGCCAGGAACGACCGCGGCCCTCCGCACCCGAGGGTCCGGAGGGCCGCGCGTGGAGGTCGGCGGCCCTCGTCAGGCGTCAGTAGTTGCCGGAGATGACCTTGGGCAGGGCCTTCTGCAGGTCCGGCAGCGGGCCGATCTGCCGCGAGTCCGCAGCCTGCGCCGTGCCGTTGTTGCGCAGCAGGCCGCGCATCTGCACGGACGTCAGCAGCCGGCCGTTGGCCTTCGCCACGCCCTGGGCGCTGACGGCGGTGCCCACGATGATGGGCGACGCGCTGGAGGTGCCGCTGAAGGTGGACGTGTAGTACTGGTCCTCGCCGTAGGCGCTGCCGAAGCGGTCGCCGTAGCCGGTGGAGACGACGGACTCACCCCAGCCGTGCACGTTCACGCGCTGGCCGAAGTTGGTCCAGCACATGGGCACGCGCGTGGTGGCGGTGCTGGCGCCCACGAGGATGGCCCCCGAGTCGCGCGTGGCCGGGTTGAACCGGCCGCCGTACGCGGCCGCGTCCAGGTTCGCGCTGCCGTTGCCCGCCGCCTCCACCACGATGACGCCGTTGGCGGTGGCGTTGCGGATGGCGTCGTAGTTGTCCTGCCAGTACTCCATCGCGATGAAGTTGCACTGGGACGTGTTGCACGTGCAGGCCGTGCCGTCCGAGGGCCCGCCCGCGTGCAGCTCGATGAGGATGACGCCGCCCGCGCCCACCGCGGCCGCCGCGTTGGTGATGGCGCTCGCGGTGTTCTGCGCGCCAATGGCCTCCACTCCCGGCGTCGCCGCGTTGGCGATGCCCGTCACGCCGTAGCCATTGGACGCGCCCACGATCTCCCCCAGCACCGCGGTGCCGTGGTTGCGCCAGGCCAGGTCGTTGTACTGCGTGCCGCCCACGCGGAAGAACGTGGGGAAGTCCTCGTGCGTGGTGCGCCAGGCGCCCTCGATGTCCACGAACCTCACGTTGGTGCCCCGGCCGCCCGCCACCGTCCACGCGTACGTGGCGTTGACGCCGGAGGGCGCCGCGTTGAGGTAGCCCTGGTTGGTCTGGTACAGCGGCGTGGTGGGCGGCAGGTCCGCCGCGGCCAGCAGCGCGCGCAGCCCCGCCTCCATGCCGAAGTTCACCATCGCCGGCTCCGGGGGCGGCGCCGCGTAGGCCGTCTCCACGCTCTCGACGCGGTTGAGCGCCGCCACCAGGTCCGCCACGGTGTCCGCGGTGGTGCCGGGCAACAGCGGGACCTCGAAGTACAGGTTCAGGTCCGCCAGCTGCTCGCCGCTCGCCTGCTCACCGGACTGCTTGCTCGCGTCCAGCGCGGCCTCCTCCGCCTGGAACACCCGGCCCAGCGCCCCGATGCGCGGCGCGCGCTCCAGGAGCGCCACCACCTCCGCCAGGTCCGCCTCCACGCGCGCCGCGTCCAGGCGCAGGCCGGCCAGGAGCGCTTGCTCGCTGGCGCTGCGCTCCGAGGACAGGGCGCGCAGCGCGCCGCCGCGCAGGCGGACGTGGCTGCCCTCGTGGAACTTCACCACCAGCCGCTCCACGAACGTCCCCGCGGGCAGCTCCCGGCCCGTGGGCTTCGCCAGGAGCGCGCGCGGCGTCAGCGCGGGCGCGGCGCCAGCAGCGGGGGCCAACGCCAGCAGGGACACAGCCATGACCGCGCCACGCAGGGGGCGCGGGGACAGCGTCGACTTCAGCATGGACTTCCTCCGGGATGGACAGCATCCCCACCATGCCACGCCGATCTGTCGTTTAAATCTGACTATTCTGTTATTTCTGTGCTGTTGTTCTATTCGGCCCGCGTTGAAGCAGGCAGGCGTGCGGAGCCGCTCAGGTGCTCTGCTCGAAGGGCACGGGCGGCCGGGCCAGGGCGCGCTCGGCGGACAGCCGGGCCTGGTCCAGGGCGTCGAAGCCCCGCTCCAGCGTGGCGGGCGTCACCGGGGGCAGGTTGGAGACGACGACGTAGACGGGCACGTCGCGCGTCTGGAGCACGGTGAGCTGGAGGCGGAAGTGGTCGCGCCGGAGCGCGGCGGACCCGGCGGCCAGGCCCTGCGGATAGGCCATGGGGCCGCCCACCACCTTGCGCGTCCGGCTGGGCAGGAAGTGCACGAGGATGGCGTCCAGGTCCTTGCCGATGGCGCTCTCCTGGAGCGACAGCGCGGGCGCCTTGTCCACCAGGCCGCCGTCCCAGAACAGCTGGCCGTCCAGGGGCACCGCCCGGAACAGGCCCGGGTACGCGCAGGTGGCGTGGACGCGCGGGGCCAGCTCCCCCGTGGTGAACACTTGGTGCGTGCCGTGGGTGAGGTTGGCCGCCGTGAGCAGCAGCGGGTGCGGCAGGTCCTCGAAGGTGGACACCGGCAGCGTGGTCTCCAGGAGGCGCCGGAAGCGCTCGCCCTTGAGCAGGCCCGTGAAGCCGTGCCCCTGCGACGCCACGTTCAGCACCGCCCCGACGGGGTCCGGGTCCCAGAAGTTGGCCCGCGTCTGGCGCAGCACCAGCTCCTCCAGCGCCGTCATGGGCATCCCCGCCGCCGCGTACGCCGCCACCATCCCGCCCGCGGACGTGCCCGCGTAGGCGTGCGGCCGCAGGCCGGAGGCATGCAGCCCCTTGAGGAAGCCCGCATGGCCGTAGAAGCCGAAGTAGCCCGCGGACAGGACCAGCCCGAACCGCTTGCCTTCGAGCAGGGAGTGCAACGTGGAGGAGGGAGCCATTTCGGATTTTTACGGGATGGGTGCGCCTCAAGGCAACGCAATGCGTTGGTGGGGGCATTGTGGCCGGGCCCGAGCATCGATATATGTTGATGGCTCGATATGGATGTCCTCTCCCAATCCTTCCGTGTCCTGGGGGACACGACGCGGCTGCGCATCCTGCGCCTGGTGGCCCAGGCGCCGCTGAACGTGACGGAGCTCGTGTCGCTGGTGGGGGTGGCGCAGTCGTCGGTGTCGCATCACCTGTCGAAGCTGAAGGGGCTGGGGCTCATCCGGGAGGAGCGGCAGGCGGGGTTCACGTATTACTCGCTGGCCCTGGAGTCGGAGGACCCGCGCTGGCCGCTCATCCGGCTGGCGCGCGAGGCGGAGGACGCGGCGGGGGACTCCGCGCGGCTCAGCGACCTGCTGCGCGCGCGGGAGGACCGGCAGGCGCTCAACGAGCGGCTGTTGGAGCCGGGCCAGTCGTGGTTCCTCTGGGCGGGGGCGCTGGCGTCGCTGCTGCCGCCGCTGGACGTGGCGGACTTCGGCTGCGGCACGGGCGTGTTCAGCCGGGCCATGGCCCGGTGGGCGAGGCAGGTGTGGGCCATCGACCAGAGCGAGGACGCGCTGTCCCAGGCTCGAACTCTGGCCTCCCGCGACGAACTCACCAACATCACCTTCCTGCGCGAGGACCTGCACCGGCTGTCGCTCCAGGGCGGGTGCATGGACCTGGTGGTGATTTCGCAGAGCCTGCACCACGTGGAGGCTCCCGCGGCGGTGGTGGCGGAGGCCGCGCGGCTGCTCAAGCCGGGGGGCCGGTTGGTGGTGCTGGAGCTGATGCCGCACGAGGAGAAGTGGGTGCTGGAGCGGTTGGGCCACCGGCACCTGGGGTTTTCGCCCGAAGTCCTTGAAGAGGCCCTTCGCGAGGCCGGCTTCACGTCGTTCACCCGCGAGACGCACGCGCGCGACGGGGCCAGTCCCTTCCGCGTCTTCCTGCTGACCGGAGTCAAACCGTCATGACGAGCCACCTCGCCCACCCCCTGCCGCTTCCCCCCGGGGAGCACGGCCAGCGCGTGGAGGCGCTCCTGGCCGCGATGCGCGAGCGCATCCTGGTGCTGGACGGCGCCATGGGCACGCTCCTCCAGGGCCACCACCTGGTGGCGGCGGACTTCGGCGGCGCGGAGTACGAGGGCTGCAACGAGCACCTGGTCCTCACCCGCCCGGACGTCATCGAGGGCATCCACGCGAAGTACTTCGCCGCGGGCGCGGACGTGACGGAGACGGACAGCTTCGGCGGCACGCCGGTGGTGCTGGCGGAGTTCGAGCTGGGCCACAAGGCGCATGAGATCAACGTCGCCGCGTCCCGCCTGGCGCTGAAGGCCGCGAAGGCGGCGGAGGCGAAGGACGGCCGGATGCGCTGGGTGGCGGGCTCCATCGGCCCCACCACCAAGGCCATCAGCGTCACCGGCGGCATCACCTTCGAGGAGCTGGTGGACAACTTCGCCGTGCAGGCGGAGGCGCTCGCGGTGGGCGGAGCGGACTACCTGCTGGTGGAGACGGCGCAGGACACGCGCAACGTGAAGGCGGCGCTGCTGGGCATCGACCGGGCGTTCAAGAAGCTGGGCTGGCGGGTGCCGGTGGCGGTGTCCGGGACCATCGAGCCCATGGGCACGATGCTCGCGGGCCAGTCCGTGGAGAGCCTGGCCGCGTCGCTGGAGCACACGGAGCTGCTGTACCTGGGGCTCAACTGCGCCACGGGCCCGGACTTCATGACGGACCACATCCGGTCGCTGTCGTCCATGAGCCCGTTCCCGGTGTCGTGCGTGCCCAACGCGGGCCTGCCGGACGAGAACGGCCAGTACCTGGAGTCGCCGGAGATGATTGCCCGGTCGCTCCGGCGCTTCTGTGACAACGGCTGGATCAACGTGGTGGGCGGCTGTTGCGGCACGCACGCGGGCCACATCGAGGCGCTCGCCGCCGCGGTGAAGGGCTTGAGGCCGCGCACGGAGACGCCGAAGCCGCGCTCGTCGCTGTCCGGGGTGGACTACCTGGAGGTGACGGA
>JAFADT010000726.1 GCA_023424585.1 Pseudomonadota bacterium | reverse complement strand
CGCGAAGGCACCGAGCGCACGGAGCGCATCGCGTTGCCGGAAGAGGGCGCCGCGACCGTGCGCCTCACGTTCCGCGAGGCCGGCGACGTGGACGTGTCCCTGCCGGACGACGCGCTGCCCGAGGACGGCCACGTGCGCCTGCCCCCGTCTCCCGTGACGCCGGTGTCCGTGGGGCTCACGGAGGGCCTGTCGCCCGCGTCGAAGCAGGCGCTGGAGCGCTTCCTGGCGGTGTCGCCCGACGTGGCGCGTGGCCCGCCCGTCCCAGGCGCGCCGGTGCTGTCCGTGGGCCCCGCTCGCGCGGAGGCCCGCGTGACGCTGGGCGCGGAAGGAGCGCTGCGCACCTTCGTGGGGCCGTTCTTCACGGAGAAGGGCAGCGCGCTGATGGACGACGTGCAGCTCGCGGGCGTGCGGTGGACGGCGGGCGCGAATCCCCCGGGCCGTCCGTTGATGACCGCGGGCGACGCGGTGCTCGTGTCGGAGGAGGAGGGGGGGCGGCTGCACCTCAACGTGGACCTGGCGCGCTCCAACCTCCAGCGCACCCCCGCCTGGCCCGTGCTGCTGGGCAACGTGGTGCGTGAGGCGCGGCGGCTCCGCGAGGGCTTCCCCCGGCGCCAGCTCAACCTGGGCGAAGCGCTCCCGGTGGTGACGGAGGCCGGCGCGCGCTACGCGCTGAAGGGCCCTACGGGCCGCAGGCCCGTGTTCGGCGCGGGCGCGCTGAGCCTGCCCGCTCCCACGAGCCCCGGCCGCTACGTGTTGGAGCGCGAGGGCCGCGACGTGGACTCGCTGGAGGTGCTGGCGCTGGACGCGCGCGAGTCGGACCTGCGCGGCCGGGGCGGCGCAGACGTGGCGGCGAAGGAGGCGGGCGAGGACTCGGAGGGGACCGGCGCCCATGAGCGCGCCCGCTGGCCCCTGGTGGTGCTGCTGGCCGCGCTGCTGGCGGACTTCCACGTCACGAGGAAGGCATGACCTTCACGCTTCCCCAGGCGTGGCTGCTGCTGTTGCCGCTGGGCCTCTTCCTGTGGCGCTACGGCCGGAGGCCCGGCCCGCCCATGGCGCTGCGGTGGGCGCTGCTGGTGCTCGGCGTGGGCGCGCTGTCCGGACCGGAGCTGCGGCTGGCGAACGCGGGCAGCGACGTGGCCGTGGTGGTGGACCGCTCGCGCTCCATGCCGCTGGACGTGGACCGCGTGGCCCTGGAGCTCATCTCCCTGGTGGAGTCCCAGCGCCGGCCCGGCGACCGCGTGGGGGTCATCACCTTCGGCCGCGAGGCCCGGGTGGAGGCCCCGCTGTCGGAGGTGGGCCGGTTCGGCGGCTTCACGCGGCCGGTGGACGCGGAGGCGTCGGACCTGTCGGCCGCGCTGGACGCGGCGGGCGCGCTCATTCCCCCCGAGCGCACGGGCCGGGTGCTGGTGGTGTCCGACGGCCGGGCCACGGGCGCGGACGCGCGGGGCGCGACGCGGCGGCTGGCGGCGCGGGGCATCGCGGTGGACTACCGACAGGTGTCCCGCCCGGAGCCCGCGCTGGACGTGGCCGTCATGTCCCTGGACGTGCCCGCCACCGTCACCGTGCGCGAGCCCTTCCAGTTCTCCGCGGTGGTGCAGGCCACCTCCGCCGTCACCGGCACCGTGCGCCTGGAGCGCGACGGGCGGGTGCTGGTGAGGGGGCCGTATGCCTTCAAGCCCGGGCCCAACCTGCTGCCGCTGCGCGACCTGCTGGAGGCGCCGGGGCTCGTGCACTACCGGCTCACGGTGGAGGTGCCGGGCGACGGCGTCCCGGAGAACGACGTGGGCGTGGGCGTGCTGCGCGTGGAGGGGCCGCCGCGCGTGCTGCTGCTCACCGCGCAGCCCTCCGGCACGCTGGCGAAGGCGCTGGCGGCGACGGGCATGGCGCTGGAGGTGAGGGCGCCGTTCCCCCTGTCGCTGGAGGCGCTCGACGGGGTGGGCGTGGTGGTGCTGGAGAACGTGGACGCGAACGCGCTGGGCGAGACGGGCCTGAACGTGCTGGCGGACTACGTGGACCAGGCGGGCGGCGGGCTGGTGATGACGGGAGGGCGGTCGAGCTTCGGCGAGGGCGGCTACCGGCGCTCCCCCCTGGAGCCGCTGCTGCCCGTGTCGCTGGAGATGCGCGAGGAGCAGCGGCGCGCGTCGGTGGCGATGAGCGTGCTCATGGATTCGAGCTGCTCCATGGGCATCCAGGTGCCGGACGGGCGCACGAAGATGGAGCTGGCCGCGGAGGGCGTCATGGCGGCGCTCACGCTGCTCAACGCGAGCGACGAAGCCTCCGTGCACATGGTGGACACGGAGCCGCATGAGATCTTCCCCCTGAGCCCGGTGAGCGAGGGGCTGCCGTTCGACAAGGTGGCGCGGGGCTTCAGCGGCGGCGGCGGCATCTACGTGGGCAAGGCCCTGCGCGCGGGCCGCAAGGAGATCCTCCGCAGCGACAAGCCCACGCGGCACGTGGTGCTGTTCTCCGACGCGGCGGACTCGGAGGAGCCGGACGACTACCAGGCGACGCTGGCGTCGCTGCGCGCGGCCCAGGTGACGGTGTCCGTCATCGGCCTGGGCAAGCCCACGGATCCGGACGCGGACCTGCTGCGCGAGGTGGCCCGGCGCGGCGAGGGGCGCATCTACTTCGCGGAGGACGCCATGAGCCTGCCGCGCATCTTCAGCCAGGAGACGCTCGCGGTGGCGAGGGCCACGTTCGTGGACGCGCCCGCGTCGCTGGAGGCCGCGCCGGACCTGTCGCTGCTGGGGCCCTTGCCGACGACGGGGCTGCCGCAGGTAGGCGGCTACAACCTCACGTACCTGAAGCCCCGGGCGAACGTGGCGCTGCGCACGCTGGACACCAACGCCGCGCCGGTGCTGGCGCTGTGGCCGCATGGCGCGGGACGCACGGTGGCGCTCACGGCGGAGGTGGACGGCAAGTACACGGGCGAGCTGCGCGAGTGGGGCGCGCTGCGGGCGACGTTGGAGGCGGTGGTGCGCTGGTCGATGGGGCCGGCGACGTCGAAGGAGGAGGCGGTGGCGCGCTCGGAGCGCCAGGGCAACCTGCTGCGCGTGACGCTGGACCTGCCGCCGGGTGAGCCGATGCCGGGCGCGCTGCCCACGGCGGTGCTGCTGTCGGGAGACGGCAGCTCCAGCGTGGAGAAGCCGCTGCACTGGGAGGACGAGGACCGGCTGGTGGTCGAGTACCCGCTGACGGGCAGCGGCACCTGGCACCCGGTGGTGAAGTGGGGGGGACGCGTGCTGAGGGCGCCACCGGTGGCGCTGCCGTACGCGCCGGAGTTCGAGCCGGGCAGCCCGAAGGAGGGCCTGAAGCTCCTGCGCGCCCTGGCGGCGGTGGGCGGAGGCCAGGAGCGGCTGTCGATGACCGGCCTGTTCGCGGAGGCCCCGGAGTCGGAGGGCCGCGTGGCGCTGGCGCCGTGGCTGGTCGCGCTCGCGCTGGCGGCGATGCTGGCGGAGGTGGCGGTGCGCCGCTTCCTCTCTGCGCCGCGCGTGCGTGCCCCCCGTGCGCGGCCCGTGAAGGAGGTCCTCACGCGAGGCCCCACGGC
>JAFADT010000616.1 GCA_023424585.1 Pseudomonadota bacterium | reverse complement strand
CAACGCGAAGGAGCAGGCCCTGCTGCGTGCGCGCGCCGCCGCGTGCGAGACCGAGCGGCCGTCGTAGCCCCGCTCGCTACGGGTCGTGGCAGGTGACGACGTTGGTGATGCCGGTGCCCTTCACCCGGTAGTCGTAGTTGTGCTTGCCGGAGCCGTGGGCGGACTCGACTTCGGGCTGGGCCCGGAGCCAGGCCGAGGAGCCACATGGTGGGGAGGGGCGGGCATCCGTGAAGCATGCCCGCCCTCCCGTGGGTCACACGCTCAGGGGCGCGGCGACAGCTCCAGGTTGTCGAAGTTCGTGTCCCAGCCGTTGGACGTCGTCACGGTGAAGACCGTGCAGGGCGACTGCCAGCTGGGCACCACGTGCGTCACCTGGCCCGCGGCCAGCGGGAAGGTGAGGGTGGGCAGGTCGATGCAGCTCAGGGTGAGCGTGGCGCCGCTGTCCCAGGTGAAGGCGTCCAGGCCCAGGACGCGCCGCTGACCGAAGATGGACAGGCTGGCCTGGGTGAGGCCACCGCCGTTGAACGAGATGCTCTTCGTGTCGAACCCGCCCCAGGGCGACGCGATGTACCAGCGGTCGAGGCCGAAGTGGATGGGGCCGTGCGGGCCGTTGAAGGTCTCGTCCTGACCGGGGAACGCGTCGAAGGTGACGAGGTTGGTGGACGGGCCCACCGGGATGGCCAGCGCGTGGGTGTTGTTGCCCGGCACGCTGTCCGTCTCCGAGGAGGAGACGGTGGCCTGGCTCGTGAACGTCCCCGCGCTGAAGGGGATGGCCTGCACCTGGATGGTGAAGCTCGCGCCCGGCGCCAGGGTGGGCGTGCCGCACTCCAGGTCGCTGACGAACGAGCAGTAACCGCCGCTGCCGGACGAGGGGGTCCCTGAATAGAAGAAGGAGCTCAGGCCGGCGGGGACCGGGACGTCGACCGTGACGTGGGTGGCGGTCGCCGTGCCCTGGTTCGTCACGGTGATGTCGTAGAAGAGCACGTCGCCGTTGGCGCCCGCGCCCTCCGGGAACGCCTGCTGCACGGTCAGGTCCACCGTCGACGGGCTCCCGGGCGCCGAGGGGGCGAAGGTCACGTCCACCCAGAAGTTGGTGTTGAGCCACGCCTCCGTGGGGAAGGCGCTGCCGTTGAGGTTGCGCACGCCGTTGCCACCGGCCTCCACGGTGGAGGGCGCGTGCAGCGGGGGCACGTCCACGCCCGCCGTGTTGAAGTAGTACGGGGTGATGGCGTAGCGCCCGCCCGTGGCGAAGTACGACACGACATAGGTCGTGTTCGCGGCCAGGCTCACCGGCGTGGGGAAGGACAGCTCGCGCCAGCCGAAGCCCGTCTCGGCGGGCGTCGTCTCCGTGGTGGCCAGCAGCGTGCCGGTGGCGCTCCACAGGTGGCCCACGTGCGGGCCGTTGTCGGTGCTGCCCTTGTAGTAGCGGACCTTCGTCACCGTGCCCGCCACGTCCGTGCGGAACTTCACGCCGACCTCCGCCGGGGTGGTGTCGGCGTTCTCGTACTGGGGGGCGCCCGTGACGGCGTCCCACAGGCTGCACGGGGCGCAGGCCGCGCTCGAGAGCGTGGTGGCGGTCACGGCCGGGGAGTTCACGCTCACGTTGCCGGCGGCGTCACGACCGCGCACGGTGTACGTGTACGCGGTGGATGGAGCCAGGCCGGTGTCGCGGAAGCGCGTGGTGGTGCCGGGCAGCTCCGCGATGAGCTGGCCGCCCCGGTACACCAGGTGCCAGCGGGCGTTGCCCTGCGTCTCGCCACTGCCGTCCACGGACGCGTACCAAGTCAGGTCGATGGCGGTGGGCGAGCTGGGCAGGGCGGTGACGTGGGCGGGCGCGCGCGGGGGCGTGGTGTCGTTGGGCTGGAAGGCCACGTCCACCCAGTAGTTGCTCGCGTTGTACGTGTCCGTGGGGAAGCCGCTGGTGCCGTAGCGGTAGAGGCCATTGTTGGCCGCCTCGGCGTGCAGGGGCGGCGCGTCCAGCGCGGACGCGAAGCCGTTGCCCGTCACGGCGTAGCGCCCCGCGGGCGCGTGGTACGAGACGACGTAGCTCGTGTCGGCGGAGATGGTGACCGGCGAGGCGAAGCGCACCTCCTGCCAGCCGGAGGCCGTCTCGTCCTGGAACGTGGCGGTGGCCAGCAGGGAGCCGGACGTCGTCCACAGGCTGCCGGTGTGCGTGCCCGTGTTGCCGGCGCCCTTGTAGAAGCGCACGCCCATGATCCGCCCGGGCGCGTCGCTGCGGAAGCGCACGCCCAGCTCCACCGCGCCGCTGTCGTCCGCGGCCTCCACGGCCGGGAGCGCGGTGGTGCCCAGCAGCGAACGCTCACCGGCCAGCAGCGGCCGCGAGACCGACGCCGCCTCCGGCGACTGCATCGTCGGCGGCTCAGCGGGGGCACAGCCCGTCTGCACACAGGCGAACCCCAGCATGAAGGTCGTCATCCATCGTGATGCATGTCGAAGCACGTCGGACTCCCTTGTCTGTGAAACCCGACGGTGGCTTCGCATGTTGTCAACATGGAATCCAAGTTTTTCATGAATGGCTGACAATTCTCGCGTGGCTGACGGAAAAAGGTCGGGGCGCGCGAGACAATTCCGCCAGGAATTGAAACAGCGCCATCTGTGCGGGCGGGCATGGCTTCAGCGCAGCAGCGCGTCTTCACGCTTCGCGCGGGAACTTCCACTGTCGGACATCCTCCCGGAAGGGGGCCGCCCACGGGGGGTTGCGGGCCAGGGGGACGTGCCTAGCTTGGCCGCGTCCATGACGAACGTAATGCACCCAACGACGCCTCCGACGCGCGTGGCACATGTGATGTACGGCCTGGAGATGGGCGGCCTCGAGCAGCTGGTCGTCCGGCTGTCCCAACATGGCCGCGATCGGGGCATTGAATCCGTGGTGCTGGCCCTGGGGCCGGATGGTCCTGTGCGCGAGCTGCTCCAGCGCGCCAATGTCCCCACGGTCTGGTTGGGAGGCCTCGCCGGCATGACGCCCGCGGCCATCCGCCGGCTGGCCCAGGAGGTGGATGTCTTTGGCGCGGACGTGGTCCATGGCCACGACGTGGGGCCCTGGCTCAACGCCGTCGCCACCCGGACGCTGCGTCCGCGCACGCCCGTGATGGGCACCTTCCATCAGACGGTGGAACCGCGGGGCAAGTTGCGCCCCGCCGCCATGGCCGCCGCCATGTTCACCCAGTCCCTGGTCGCGTGCGGCAGCGAGGTGCGTGCCAGCCTGGAGCGCTGGAGCCCGAGGCTGCGCTCCAACGTCGTCACCATCGAGAACGGCGTGCCGCTGGAGGTGGCCAGCGGCGAGGAGGCCCGCCATGCCGCGCGTGAGCGCCTGGGCCTGCCGAAGGACGCCAGGGTGGTGGGCTACCTGGGCCGCTTCTCCGAGGAGAAGGGCCCGGACCTGCTGGTGGACGCCTTCCTGCGCCACTTCGCGGACGAGAAGGACACCCACCTGGTGATGATCGGCCCCGGCCCCATGGAGTCCTCGCTGCGGGCGCGCGCCGCCGCGTCGCCCTTGGCCGGGCGGATGCACTTCACGGGCGCGCTCCTGGAGGCGAGCAGGCTCCTGCCCGCGTTCGATGTCTACGTGCAGCCGTCGCGCCGCGAGGGCCGCTCGCTGTCGCTGCTGGAGGCGATGGCGGTGGGGCTGCCCACCGTGTCGCACGCCATCCCGGCCATCCGCGAGGTGCACCGCGAGGGGCAGACCGCGCTCCTGGTGCCGTCCGGGGATGTGGATGCGCTCGGGAGCGCGGTGAAGCGCCTGGTCCACGACGCGGAGCTGCGCTCCAAGCTGGGCGAGGCCGCGAAGCGCGAGGCGCAGCGCTACTCGCTCTCCACGATGGTGGACACCTACGCGAGGCTCTACCGGAGTGCCGCGGCTCGCGCCCAGGCGTGAGCGGGCACGGGAGAACCACGGTTGCCGCACTCCACCCTCCTCCATGTGCGCAGCACCTGCGGCCTGTATGGCGCGGAGCGGGCGTTGCTGTCGCTGGCCACGTCGACGCCGTCGCCCTGGCGGGCGCAGGTGTGCAGCCTCGTCGCGCCGGGGCGGGTGGACGTGCTGTCGGGCGCGGCCCGGGAGCAGGGGTTGGACGCGCTGACGCTGGAGGTCCCCGGCCGCTTCAGCGCGACGGCCGTGGCGACGCTCGCCTCGGAGATGAAGCGGCGCGGCGTGGGGCTCTTGCACGCGCATGACTACAAGTCACTCACGCTGGGCGCCGCCGCGAGCGCGCTCGCCGGGGTGCCGCTGGTGGCCACGTACCATGGTGACACCGGCGCCACGCCCGCGCTGATCGCCTACGAGGGGCTGGCGCGCGTGCTGGGCAACTGCACCCGCGCGGTGGCGGCGGTGTCGCGCGAGCTGACCGCGCGCCTGCGCCGGTATGTCCACCGCTCGCCGGTGGTCTACATCCCCAACGCGCTGCCGCTCGCGGAGGCGTGCACGGAGGCCGAGCGAGTCCAGGCCCGCGAGGCGCTGGGGCTCGCGCCGGACGGGACCGTCATCACGCTGGTGGGGCGCCTGTCGGTGGAGAAGGGCCCCCAGGTGCTCCTGGACGCGATGCACCGGCTGGCCCGGACGCCCGGCGCCACGGTGCCCACGCTGCTGCTGGTGGGTGATGGCCCGCTGCGCGGGTCGCTGGAGGCGCAGGCGCGGGGACTGCCGGTGCGCTTCCTCGGGTTCCGCTCGGAGGTGCGCGGCGTGTACGCGGCGGCGGACGCGGTGGTGATGCCGTCCCTGCGGGAGGGCATGCCGCTGGTCGCGCTGGAGGCGATGGCGCTGGGTCGGCCGCTGGTGGCCGCTGGCGTCGGGGAGCTGCCCTACGTGCTGGGCACGGGGCGCGGCTTGGTGGTTCCGCCGGGGGACGCGGGCACGCTGGCCTCGGCGCTCGCGGCCCTGCTGGCGGCTCCCGGATGGCGCGCGCGGATGGCGCGGGAGGCGCGGGAGTACGTCGTGGCCCACCACGCGCCGGAGCGGATGGCGAATCGGTACATCGAGTCGCTCTACCTGCCCGCCCTCGTGGACTCGCGCGAAGCGCGCGCCGCGGCTGTCTAACCCAGCGAACGCGACTCCTGGACGTCTGGTCTGTCGCTGAGGCCGATTTTGCGGCCCCGGGAGCCAACTGCCGATCCGGAAGCGTGAGCGAGCGTCTAGCGTCACCGGCGCATCGTCGTTCCAGGCACTCCCAGCAGGTCACGCTGCTCGACAAGGGGCCTGCGGTGGTGGTCCACCGCGCCCGGGCCGCGAGGCTCGGTGCTCGACGGTGGGCGTGCGGTGGTGGCCCACCGCGCCCGGGCCGCGAGGCTCAGGTTGCTTCCGCGCGGGCGCTCTGCTTCCCGTGGGCCGCGATGGCCGGCGCGTTCTGGTAGAGCTCACCCAGCCCGGCCCCGATGCCGTCCCACGCGAAGGCCTCCGCCATGAGGCGGGCGTTCTGGGCGAGCTTGCTGCACAGGTCCGGATCATTGCGCAGCCGGCGCAGCGCGCCCGCGAACTCCTCCGCGGACTCCGCCAGGAGCACGTGCCGCCCCTCCACCACCGGCAACCCCTCCACCGCGAGGCGCGTGGCCACCACGGGCACGCCCGCCGCCGCGGCCTCCAGCACCTTCAGGCGCGTCCCGCTGCCCGCGCGCAGCGGAATGGCCGTCGCCAGCGCGCGCGCCAGGTACGGCGCCACCGAAGGAACCGAGCCCGTCACCACCAGCCGCTCGTTCTCCAGGGCGCGCACGGACGCCGGAGGACTGCGGCCCACCACCATGAGCTTGCCGGCAGACAGCTCCGACGACACCAGCGGCCACACCTCGCGCGCCAGCCGCAGCACCGCGTCCTCGTTGGGCCACCAGTCCATGGAGCCCACGAAGACCAGGTCATCGCCCGTGCTCTCGCGCGGCGCGAAGTCCGGCAGCTTCACGCCGTTGGGCACCACGTGCACCCGCTTCGCCCCCATGGCGCGCAGCTGCTCGGCGTCCACGTCCGAGCAGGCCAGTACGGTGTCCGCCTGGCCCACGCACTCGCGCTCCAGCCGCTCCACGCGGTTGAACTGCCAGCGCAGCAAGGGGCGCAGCGGCGCCGCGCTCAGCGGGGCCATCCGCGCGAGCAGCTGGCTCTCCACGTTGTGCTGGTCGATGACCATGTGCGCGGACGGGTTCAGCCTCCGCGCCAGCGGCAACAGCTGCGCCATGTGCAGGTGGTCGAAGTGGAGGATGTCGAAGGGGCCGCGCTCCGTCAGCACGCGCTGGAAGACATCCTGGAGCCCCTGGCGCGCGAAGCGAAGGTAGGTGAGCGGCGTGCCCCGCAGGAAGGCCCGGGCGCTGTGCAGCGTATCCTGGGGGGCCACGCGCGGCAGGTCCACCAGGTGCAGCCGCGAGGCCGGCACGCCCAGCTCTCCCAGCCAGCGCTTGAAGCCCTCGGCATCGTTGCCCGGCCGGTGCACCGCGAACACGTCGAGCGCGAAGCGCGAGGCAAGGGCACGCACCAGCTCGATCGTGCGCAGGGTGCCGCCCGTATCCGACGGCAGCGGAACGTAGGGAAGGATGGCGAGGACGCGTCGCACGGTGGGAAACCAGACCTGCTTCAGGAGACGGGTAGCGTCGGCCGCGTGCTCCCCTCCGCGACCACGGGGTTGGTAAGCATCTGCGCACAGGGGGCCCAGCGGTGCATGTCGCTTTCCTCTCAATGGACAACACATCGGTCCTTCGCGACGCAACGCAAGACGGCACCGCGTCTTCCGAGCGACAGCCGTTTTCCCAGGAGACTGGACGCGGAGGCGACAGCGGGAGGGGCTCGAAAAGGCGGGCCATTTCCGGCATGAGGACGCCGCACGACACGACGACGGAGGAAGCCATGGTCCATGAACAGACGCAGGGTGCCGCGGCGCGCGAGCGCATCGCGCGGCTGCGGCAGGTGATGCGGGAGCGCGGCGTGGCGGCGGTCTGGGTGCCGACGAGCGACCCGCACCTGTCCACCTACCTGCCGGGCCGTTGGAAGGGGCGGGAGTGGGCGTCTGGCTTCACCGGCTCGCTGGCCACGCTGGTGGTGACGGCGGACGACGCGGGCCTCTGGGTGGACAGCCGCTACTGGGAGCAGGCGGACGCCCAGCTGAAGGGCAGCGGCATCGCGACGGTGCGGACGACGAACGCGCCCGGACAGTCCCCGCTGGACTGGCTGGCCGCGAACATCCCACAGGGGCAGACGGTGGCGGTGGACGGGGCGGTGCTGGGCCTGGGGCAGGCCCGCGCGGCGGCGGCGCAGCTGTCGGCGGTGGGGGTGGTGCTGCGCACGGACCTGGACGTGGTGGCGGAGGCGTGGACGGACCGGCCGCCCCTGCCCGCCGCGCCGGTGTACGCGCACGCGCTGTCGCCCGTGTCTCGCGCCGACAAGCTGCGGGCCGTGCGCGCGGAGCTGGGCGTGCTGGGCGCCACGCATCACTTCATCTCCACGCTGGACGATGTCGCGTGGTTGACCAACCTGCGCGGCTCGGACGTGGACCACATCCCGGTGTTCCTCGCGCACCTGCTGGTGGAGCCCGGAGGGGCCCGGCTGTTCATTGGTGAGGGCAAGGTGCCGGACGCGCTGCGCGCGGAGCTGGAGGCGGACGGCATCACCCTCCACCCCTACGACGAGGCGGCCCGCGCGCTGGCGGCGCTGCCAGAGGGAACGCGGCTGCTGGTGGACCCCCGGCGCATCACCCACGGGCTGCGCCAGGCGGTGGGCAGGGGCGTCACCGTGGTGGAGGGGCTCAACCCCTCCACCGTGGCCAAGTCGCGCAAGACGGACGCGGAGCTGGCGCACTTCCGGAATGCCATGGAGCAGGACGGCGCCGCGCTGTGCGCGTTCTTCGCCTGGTTCGAGTCCGCCCTGGGCCGCGAGCCCATCACCGAGCTGACCGTGGACGAGCGCCTCTCCGCGGAGCGCGCGCGGCGTCCGGGCTTCGTGTCGCTCAGCTTCTCCACCATCGCCGCGTTCAACGCGAACGCCGCCATGCCGCACTACCGCGCGACGCAGGCCTCGCACGCGACGGTGTGCCTGCCGGGGCAGGCGCCGCGGGGCCTGCTGCTCATCGACTCCGGCGGCCAGTACACGTCCGGCACCACGGACATCACCCGGGTGGTGCCCGTGGGCGAGCCCACGCCCGAGCAGCGGCGCGACTTCACCCTGGTGCTGCGCGGGATGATCAACCTGTCCCGCGCCCGCTTTCCCCGGGGGACCCGCTCCCCGAACCTGGACGCGCTCGCCAGGGCGCCGCTCTGGGCGGAGGGGCTGGACTACGGCCACGGCACGGGCCACGGCGTGGGCTTCTTCCTCAACGTCCACGAGGGGCCGCACGGCCTCTCCCAGACGATGCCCAATGACGTCACCACGGCGCTGGAGCCGGGGATGATCACCTCCAACGAGCCCGGCCTCTACCGGCCCGGCCGCTGGGGCATCCGCATCGAGAACCTCCTCGCCGCGGTGCCGGACCGGAACACGGAGTTCGGCGACTTCCTGCGCTTCGAGACGCTGAGCCTCTGCCCCATCGACACGCGGCTGGTGGACCCGGCCCTGCTGTCCCGGGAGGAGCAGGACTGGCTCAATGCCTATCACGCCACCGTGCGCGAGCGGCTCCAACCCCACGTCCAGGGCGCGGCGCGCGACTGGCTGCTCCAGCGCACCCAGCCGCTCCGAGAGGCCTTGCTCGCGAGCTGACAAAGGCAGGCGGGGCGATGGAGCGGGCACCCAGCGCGTCCTGGGACGTCGGCCGGCCCGGTGGACAATGTCCGCCGGCGGGGAATGGCCAGGCTCCCGGACATGGGATGGATTGAGGCCCATGTCCCCGTCCCCGCCGTCGCGCCGCTGGATGCTGACCGCCTTCCTCGTCTGGCTCCCCGGCCTCGTGCATGTCTTCCCGCTGCTGGGGGCCTACCTGCTGATGTTCAACAAGGCCTACGCCCTGGCGCTGTTCGTCGGCTTCGCCCTCACCGGGCTGGCCCTGGGCCTCATCCAGGGCCTCACGCGCGGCCCCAGGGCGCTGTGGCTCACCCCGGCGTCCTTCGTCGCGGGGTGGGCGCCGCTGCCCCTGCTCATGGCCTGGAACGCCCCCTTCAACGTCGCGTGGACGCTGACCCTGTTCACCTCCGCCGGGTGCGTGGGCCTGGGCCAGTGGATGCTCCGCTCCGAAGCCAGGGCCTGAGTCGCCCTGGAGGGCATGACGCGGCCGGACGGGAGCCGGGCGCGTCGTGGAGATGCCATTGCGTCCGAGAGGTCATTCCGCGTCATCCGGGGCCCGCACAATCCATGTAACCCGCAAAGCGACACCACCGTATCGAGCCCACCGCCTCGGGATTCACGGATTGCGGAGAGTCAGGCAACATTCGCCGCCAAATGTAGAGAATCCCGGGGACTTTCTCGACCCTCGAAAAGGTAGGAGTTCTGCCCATGACCACCCCTGTTGAT
>JAFADT010000577.1 GCA_023424585.1 Pseudomonadota bacterium | reverse complement strand
CGGCTGGCACCATGCCCGCGAACGACGCGATGCGTTTGTCGGAATACCCCCGCGCCACGGGGTCCGCCTTCTGCGCCGTGCCCGTCTTGCCGGCCACCCGGTAGTCGTCCATGGCGGCCTTGGGCGCGGTCCCTCCCTTGACCACCACGCTCTCGAGCATCCCCACCACCTGGCGCGCCACCTTCTGGGAGACCACCCGCCGCAGCTCCGTGGGCTGGTTCTCCAGCAGCACCACGCCGTCCGGGTCCACCACCTTGGAGACCAGGTACGGGCGCATCAGCACGCCATCGTTGGCCAGCGCGCCGTAGGCCGCCGTCAGCTGCACGGCGGTGGCGGTCATCCCCTGGCCGAAGGACTGGGTGGCCAGCGAGATGTCCGATTTCGGAAACGGGATGACGCCGCGGCTCTCGCCGGTGAGGGCCAGGCCCGTGCGCTCGGCGAAGCCGAAGGCGTGGTAGCCGGCCACCAGCTTCTCCCGCCCCAGGGCATCCGCGATCTTGGCGGCGCAGATGTTGGAGGACACCTGGAGCACGCCCTGCGCGTTGAGCCAGCCGTGCGGGTGGGT
This sequence comes from Pseudomonadota bacterium, assembly GCA_023424585.1. Taxonomy (GTDB): domain Bacteria; phylum Myxococcota; class Myxococcia; order Myxococcales; family Myxococcaceae; genus Corallococcus. Next base: position 9,159 of record JAFADT010000577.1, on the reverse strand, counting down.
GTCGTTGATGGTGTGGCGGCCGATGCGGAAGGCGCCGTTCTCACAGAAGAACAGCGTGTCCGGGGTGATGGCCTTCTGCTCCAGCGCGGCGGCCACCACGAAGGCCTTCATCGTGGAGCCGGGCTCGAAGGAGTCCAGCGCGGCGCGGTTGCGGATGGCGCTCTTCACGCCGTCCTCCGGCGTGTTGGGGTTGAAGCGCGGGTTGTTGGCGATGGCCAGGATCTCCCCGGTGCGCGGGTCCAGCACCACCGCCATGCCCGCCACCGCCTTGGCGTCCTCCACGGCCTTGGCCAGCGCCTTCTCCGCCACGTACTGGAGGTGGCGGTCCAGCGTGAGCGTCACCGCGGCGCCCTGGCGCTCCAGCGGATCCATGGCGCCCTGGACCATCAGCTTGCGGCCCTTGGCGTCGCGGAAGCCGGAGGTGCGCGAGTTCTGCCCGGACAGCTCGTCCTCGAAGGCCAGCTCCAGGCCCTCCAGGCCGTGGCCGTCCGTGCCCACCATGCCCACCACGTGCGCGCCCAGCTCGCGCTGGGGGTAGAAGCGCTTGGGCTCCTTGGTGAAGCCCAGGCCGGGCAGGCCCAGCGCCTTCACCGCCTCCACCTCCTGGGGCTTCGCCTGGCGCTTCACCCACGCGAAGCGCTTGGCGCGCGACAGGCGCGCGGCCAGGTCGCCGCTGTCCAGGTGCACGGCGCGGGCGAGCTGCCGGGCCGCCTGCGGCACGTCGGGGAGCAGGGACGGATCCACCCAGATGGAGTCCACCTCCACGCTCTGCGCGAGCGGCGTGCCGCGCCGGTCGAAGATGTCGCCGCGCCGGGCGGGGATGTCGATCTGCCGGACGTACTGGTCCTGCGCCAGGCCCCGCAGCTTCTCCTGCTGGAAGACCTGGAGGTAGACCGCGCGGCCGAACGCCGTGCCCAGCAGCACCAGGAACAGCCCGAACAGGAGCTGGACCCGCAGCTTGAGCCACTTCGCGTTGGACTCAGGTGCCCGCGCGCTCTTGAAGTCCCTCACCGCGCGGTCCCCCGCTCCGCCACGCGGACGGCCGGCGCCGCCGAGCGGGCCTGCGCGGTGCTGGAGCCCTTCACGCGGTCATCCGCGAGGGACACCACGGCGCCGCCCTTGGGCATGGCCATGCCCAGCTGCTCGCGGGCCACGCGCTCCAGGCGGGCCGGGGCCTTGAGCGTGGCCAGCTCCAGCTTGAGCCGGTCGTTCTCCCGGGTGAGCGCGCGGCTCTCGCCCTCCGCGGTGGACAGGCGGTAGCCCATGTCCACCACCAGCACGCGGCTGGTCACGTGGAGGATGCCCACGCCGGCGAACAGGGTGAAGAGCATGACGGCGGGCAGCAGGTGCATCAGCACGCGGGCCACGGACACGGAGGGACGCGAGAGGGCCTTGCTCATCGGATTTTCTCCACCGCGCGCAGGTGCGCGCTGCGAGAGCGGGGGTTGGCCTCGACTTCCGCTTCGGAAGCCGCGACGGCCTTCTTGGACACGAGGGCGAAGTCCCCCTGGCTGTTGCACACGCACACCGGGAAGCCCGGCGGACACGTGCACCCGCCCACCAGGGCGCGGAAGGCGTCCTTCACCCTCCGGTCCTCCAGGGAGTGGAAGGAGATGACCGCGGCGCGCCCGCCCACCTTGAGCAGCGACGGCAGCGCGGCGAGCAGCGCGTCCAGCGCCTCCAGCTCCCCGTTCACCGCCATGCGCAGCGCCTGGAAGGTGCGGGTGGCCACGTGGATGCGGTCCGGCCACGCCTTGCGCGGCACCGCCCGCTTCACCACCTCCGCCGCCTCCAGCGTGCGCTGGGGCAGCGCCTTCTTGAGCTCCCGCGCGATGGGCCTCGCGAAGGGCTCCTCCCCATAGTCCTTGAGCAGCCTCGCCAGGTCGCGCTCGTCCGTCTCGGCGATGAGCTCCGCGGCGGTGATGCCGCCGTCGCCCATGCGCATGTCCAGCGGGCCGTCCTTCATGAAGGAGAAGCCGCGCTCGGCCACGTCCAGTTGGGGCGAGGACACGCCCAGGTCCACCAGCACGCCGTCCACGGGGAGCAGGTCCCGCGCCACGGAGGGCAGCTCCGCGAAGTTGCCCTGCCGGGCCTGGAAGCGGGCGTTGCCGCCCATGCGGGCGGTGGCCGCCGCGAGCGCCACGGGGTCCCGGTCCACGCCCACCACCGTGGCGCCCCGGGCGAGCAGCGCCTCCGTGTGGCCTCCGCCGCCGAGCGTCCCGTCGAGGATGACCTTGCCCTCCGCGGGGTTCAGCAGCTCCACCGTCTCGTGGAGCAGGACGGTCTGGTGCTGGAAGTCCACGGAAGGCCCCGGTGCGGTGTCAGACGAAGGGAGCGCGCGCGAGCAGGAAGGCGGCCCGGGCATCGTTCATGTGCGGGTACAGCTCGAAGGCGTCATGGGCGCCGGCCGCGCGGAAGATGGCGGCCAGGTACGGCGACAGGCCGGACAGCTTCACGTCCCCGCCGGCGCGGCGGAACGCGTCCGCGCGGGCCATCAGCGGGCGCACGCCGCGGTAGTTCAGGTGCGACACGTCCGCGAAGTCGAGGACGACCTGGCGCGTGCCCCGGTGCAGCCGGTGCATCAGGTCCTCGCACAGCTTGAGCAGGTCCGCCTCCTCCAGCTCGCCTTCGAGCATGAGCATCTCCACGCGCTCGGACGCCAGCACCGCCCTGCTCCGACGAACCTCCTGCTGCACCTGGTCCATGCGCCTGCCACCCTTCCCTTGCGAACTCGAGGCTGTCGACTTCCTGGCTACGGCTGGCGCAACTCGCCCAGCACCCGCAACACGTCCAGGGAGGTGGCTTCCTGGCGCGCGTCCTCCTGCGCCTTCGCCCAGCCTTCCTGGCTCCAAAGCTCAATCACCTTCACCATCCCCGCCCACACCACGTCCTTCTCCAGCTTCGCGTACGCCCTGAGCGACGGCGGGATGAGCAGCCGGCCCAGCTTGTCCAGCGGGCACTCCTGCGCGCTGGCCACGTACAGCCGCATCAACGTCTTGACCCCCGGCTCCATGGGGTTGCGCCGGGCGAGCGCGGTCTCCAGCGCCTCCCACTCCCGCACCGGGTAGGCGTGGAGGCAGGGGTCCAGGGCCGTGGTGACGATGAGCCGCTCGTCGTAGGCGCCCACCAGCGTCTCCCGCAGCTTGGCCGGGAGGCTGGTGCGCCCCTTCGCGTCGATCTGGTGCTCATAGACGCCTCGGAACACGTGGGACGATCCACCTTTTCAGCCCGGCACGGGAGGGACCACCACTCCTTCCCACTTCTTACCCCTCTAACGGCCGGCATACATACGCGCCCCCCCCAGGGGGGTCAAGAAACCGCGCAACAGGCTGGAACACGGCGCGCCCGGCGGCGGACATCCCCCAGGGCACATGCCGGACGGCCTACCTCGGGGGGTGGGGTAAACTTGAGTTCTCCCGCTCCCAGGCCGAGACTCGGGGGTGCGTGAGCACGAACGTTCGACTGAAGGTGGCCTACAAGACGCCGCAGTCGCTGGTCGGTGAGTACACCCGCAGCGTGGGTCAGGGCGGCGTCACCCTGGAGACGCGCAGGGCCCTGCCGCTGGGCACCCGGTTCACCTTCGAGCTGCACGCGAGCGGCATGCCGCGTCCGGTAGAGGTGCTGGGCGAGGTCGTCAAGGTGGAGCCGCGCCCCGGCGAGCGCTACCTGCTCACCGTGCGCTACGACGGCGCGGAGGATCGCAGCGCGCTGGACACGGTGCTCCAGTTCATCTTCGCCCAGGAGGAGCAGAACGGCCTGCGCCGCTTCCCGCGCCTGCCGCTGCACCTGCGCGCGCGGGAGAGCAATCCCCGGGCGCCGTTCTTCTACGTCCGCGACATCTCCCGCGGCGGGGTGGGCCTGGAGGTGGATGCCCCCGCCCTGCCCCGCGAGGTGCTGGTGGGCACGCCCTTCTTCATGGAGATGGACATGAAGGAGGGGCCGCTGCTGCTCCACGGCGAGGTGGCGTGGACGTCGACGGTGCCGCGCAAGGGCGTGGCGCAGGCGGTGACGCCGGGCTTCGGCGCGACGTTCGGCCGGCTGCGGCCGGACATGGTCCAGCGGCTGGAGGACCTGATGGCGCTGGAGCACCTGCCGCCCGCGCCCTGGCGGGCCCGGGTCAGCTTCGGCATGGATGCCGTGTCGCGGATGCCCTGACGCGCGGCCAGGGCACCCGCGGCGACGGGGGCCGGTTACAGCGGGTTGTACGGGTAGCCGCCGGCCTCCTCCAGGCCCGCGACGAGCGTCTCGCGCAGCTCCGCCGGATCATACGGGGTGAAGGCGTCCAACGAGGACAGGCGCTTCAGCTCCAGCGTGAGCGCGTCGCCCTGGAGCGTGGCGCAGAGCGCCCGGCGGGTGCGCTCGAAGGCGCGCGCGGTGGACTCCATCGCGTACAGCCGCACCAGCGCCACGCGCACCGGGTCCAGCACGCCGCCGGTGGCCGCCTGACGGGTGCGCGTCACCATGGAGTCCAGCGCGTACGCGTCCATCACCACGTCCGCCAGCGCGGCCATGACCTCCTGGTGCTTGTCCAGCTCCGCGCCAAAGGTCTCCGCGGCCAGGCGCATGCCGTGGATGGCCAGGTGCTTGGCGCACTCCGCGGCGATCTCCTCGTGGGCCAGCGCGTCCTCGCGGCCCGCGCGGGGGCGCTCGCCGCGGCCCAGGCCCTCCGCCACGGCGCGCGCCTGCGCGAACAGCGGCAGGTCGCCCTTCACGGCGCGCTTGAGGAGCATGCCGGTGATGAGCATCCGGTTGATCTCGTTGGTGCCCTCGAAGATGCGGTTGATGCGCGCGTCGCGGTAGGCGCGCTCCACCGGGTACTCCTCGATGTAGCCCGCGCCGCCGTGCACCTGCACCGCGTCGTCCACCAGGAAGCCGATGGCCTCCGAGCCGAAGACCTTCATGATGGAGGCCTCGGTGGCGAACTCCTCCATCGCGGCGATGACGTGCGCGTCGTAGTCCGCGTCCGAGCGCCCCTTCGACGCGAGCCGCCCGTCCACCAGGCCCGCCGTGCGGTAGGTCATGCTCTCCACCGCGTAGACGAGCGTGGCCATGCGCGCGAGCTTCTCGCGGATGAGCGGGAACGTGGCGATGGGCGCCTTGAACTGCTTGCGCTCCTGCGCGAACCTGAGCGCGTTCTGGAGCTGGAGCTTCATGCTCCCGATGACGCCCGCGCCCAGCTTCAGGCGGCCGTAGTTGAGGATGTTGAAGGCGATGCGGTGGCCCTTGCCCAGCTCGCCCAGCAGGTTCTCCACCGGCACCTGCGCGTCCTCGAAGTAGAGCGGGCACGTGGACGAGCCGCGGATGCCCATCTTGTGCTCCTCCGGGCCCACGGTGAGGCCCGGGGTGTCCTTCTCCACGATGAAGCCGGTGAACTTGTCGCCGTCCACCTGCGCGAAGACGACGAACACGTCCGCGAAGGCCGCGTTGGTGATGTAGAGCTTGGAGCCGTTGAGCACGTAGTGCTTGCCGTCGGCGGACTTCACCGCCTTCGTCTTCGCCCCGCGCGCGTCGCTGCCGCTGCCCTGCTCCGTCAGCGCGTACGCGGCCACCCACTCGCCCGTGGCGAGCCTGGGCAGGTACTTCGCCTTCTGCGCCTCATTGCCGAACCACACGATGGGCAGCGACCCGATGCCCGTGTGCGCGCTGGACGTCACCGACCAGGAGCCCAGCAGGCTCATGGCCTCCGCGAGCAGCAGCGACGTCGTCTTGTCCAGGCCCGTGCCGCCATACGCCTCCGCGATGTCTACGCTCAACAGGCCCAGCTCGCCCGCGCGGCGCAGCAGGTCGCGCAGGAGCGCGTTGTCCTTGCCCTCGATGCGCTCGGCCTGGGGCAGCACCTGCTCGCGGCAGAACTGGAGCGCCGTCTTGAAGAAGAGCCGCTGCTCCTCGGAGAAGCCCTCGGGCGTGAGGATGCGGGCGGAGCCCACCTCCTGGAAGAGGAAGGCGCCCCCGGAGAGGACATCCTGGGGACGGGCTGTGGGCTCGGTTGCGGCGACCATCGACGACCTCCGGGGAGGGACGGTTGCCCTCCGAAGCCTTCAGGGAAAAGGCGCGCGGCACATTAGGGCGCGCGGCCCGCTGGGGGTAGTAGCGACGCGGCGTCCACGCGTCCATGCGACGAAGGCTCCACGCGGAGTGCGTGCGGACCGCCAGGCGCGCGGGGCGCTCCGCGCCCGGCTACGGGAGCCCTGCGTCCGTCGCCGGCCGGGGCGTGGGGTACACGAGGCAGAGCGTGTCGAAGAGCCCCTCCTCCGGCGCGACATACGTGCCGCCGAGCGCCCGGACCGCCTGGACCACCTCCGTGCCGAACGAAGGGACGAGGCACAGGTCACCCGACGTGGTGAAGCGCGTCTTCAGCCGGGCCAGCTCCCGCCGCAGCGTCGCGAGGTCCTGGCGCCCGCCGCGCACCGGCACGGACGGGCCGTTGCGGTCCGGCCCCGGCAGCTTGCCCACGCTGGTCGTCAGCTCGAAGCCGTCCGCGCGCTGGATGATGCGCAGCTTGCCGGGCGCCACCTCCTCCAGCCATGCGCGGAAGCCCTGCTCGTCGCGCAGCACCACCCGGTAGGCCACCGGCGCGTCCGGGTGCTGGAGCCACACCTCCGCCGCCTGCGTGCGCAAGACCGCCAGCGCGTCGGACGCCTGCGCGAGGAACGTGTCCGCGTCCGCCACGGCGACGAGCACGTCCCGTCCCCGCACCCGCTCCGCGAGCCGGCCCGCGTCCTGGTCCCGGGCCGGGGTGAAGCGCTCCGTCCCCAGGCGCACCTGATCCCCCGACAGCTCCAGCCGGAGGACGTCGTCCGGAACGGGCTCGCCATAGACGGGCGCGGACACCGGCGCGAAGGTCGCGTCCGCCCAGGTGCCGGCGTCCCCGGGAGCAGGTGCGGGAGCCCCGCCTTCCCCCCCAGGTGAGGCCAAGGAAGTCGCCGCGCGCGCCGGTTCGGCGGGCGTGGACTCCCGACAGCCACCCCAGGTGAGGCCGCCCAACACGAGGAGGAAGAACGCAGGGTTAGAGGAACAGGCTGGTGAGCGTAGCGGAATATTCCACCCGGAGCGTCTGAATGGCCTCATGATAGCTTCTCGCGGTTTTCGCGAAGGACTCCCCTCGCCAGGAGCCGATTCGAACGTGCCGCAGCCTTCCGCCGGCCTCCAGTTCGGCAAGTACAAGCTGCTCGAGCGCATCGCGACGGGCGGCATGGCGGAGATCTACCGCGCCCGGATGACGGCGGTGGCGGGCGTCACGAAGCCGGTGGTCATCAAGAAGATCCTCCCCGGCTACGCGGACGACCGCGCGTTCGTGTCCATGTTCATCAACGAGGCGCGCATCGCGCTGGGGCTGTCACACGGCAACATCGCGCAGATCTTCGACTTCGGCGAGGTGGAGGGCGAGTACTTCCTCGCGATGGAGTGGGTGGACGGCCATCCGCTCTCGCACGTGCTGCGCCGGGCGAAGGAGAAGGGGCTGACCGCGCTGCCGCCGCCCCTGGCGGTGCTGGTGGCCATCGACATGCTGCGGGGGCTGGCGTACGCGCACACGCGGCTGGACGACAATGGCCGCCCGCTGCACATCGTCCACCGGGACGTGAGCCCCCAGAACGTGCTCCTCTCCTTCGAGGGGCAGGTGAAGCTGGTGGACTTCGGCATCGCGCGGGCGCGGCTCGCCGGGCGCGCCGACACGAAGGTGGACCCCGCGAAGGGCAAGTACGTCTACTTCGCGCCGGAGCAGGCGCGCGGCGAGGCGCTGGACTCGCGCACGGACGTGTTCGCCGCGGGCACGGTCCTCTACGAGATGCTCTGCGGGCGGCGCCCCTTCGAGGGCTCGCTCCAGGACGTGCTGAGGAAGATCTCGCAGGGCGACTTCCCCCGCCCGCGCGAGTGGCTGCCGGGCATCCCGGCCGCGCTGGAGCGCATCCTGCTCACCGCGATGGCCACGAGCCCGGAGCAGCGCTACCCCACCGCGCAGGCCTTCGCGGAGGCGCTGGCGCGGCAGCTCCACGTCACCGCGCCGGACGTGTCCGCCAGCGACCTGGGCCACTTCATGGGCTACCTCTTCGAGGCGGAGCTCGTGGAGGCCGGCCGGCCGGTGCAGCTGCCGCGCGAGTTCATCGCGCGGGTGGGCCGCTGGAGCGGCGTCGCGGAGCCGCCGCCCATCGCCACGCCGCCGGAGGTGCCCCACTCCGCCGCCGAAGCCTGGAACGAGCCTCGCGGCGAGCCCCGGGGCGACTTGACGACGCAGCCGCTGCCCCCGCAGGCGATGCCTCCCGAGCCGCAGCCCGCGTGGCACCGCACGCTGCGCGGCTGGGCGGTGCGCGGCGCGCCGGTGGCGGTGGCCGCGCTCGTGGCCACGTGGCTGGGCATGGTGATGGGGGGGGCCAACTCGTTCGCGGTGGAGCTCAGCTCCTCGCCCGCGGGCGCCACCATCCGCGTGGACGGCCGGGCGCTCGCGGAGACGACGCCCACGCTCATCACCCAGCTTCCGTCGGACCGCGAGCACGTGCTGGAGGTGCTGCTGCCGGGCAGGGTGCCCTTCAGCCAGCGCGTGCGCGCCGAGCGCGGCACCACGCTGGCGGTCCACGCGAGGCTCATGCCGAAGTCCGCGTCCACGGCCGTGGCGCGCGCCCTGCCCCGCCCGGACTCGGACGACGCGCCCCCCTTCGCGCGCTACTCCTCAGGCGGCCCGTTCGCGCTCAGCGCGGTCGCGCACGCCCTGCGCGTGCCCCCGTCCCAGGCAGCGCGCATGCGGTTGGATCCGTCCCGCACCTACGGCCTGCGCGTGGAGGGTCGCGTGTCGGTGGGCGGTCCGCTGCCGGTGTCCCAGGCCGTGTACTTCCTGGAGGGCGGCACGGCGCTCACCGCGCGCGACAGCTTCGGCATGGTGGGCACGGATGAGGTGCTGGTGCGCGACGCCTCCGTCCTCTACGTGTTCCTCTGGGACGACCGGCCCGACGACAACCGCGGCGCCCTCCAGGTGCACGTGCGCGAACAGGCGAGCGGCGCCATCACCACCCTGCTGCTGGACGCGCGCCGGCACGCCGTCTCGCTGTCCCCGCACGACGGCTTCACGCTGCGCGAGCTGGACCCGGCCACCACCTACCGCGTCGTCGTGCGCTCGGCAGGGGAGCCGGCGCGCACGCGGGGCTTCGGCGGCGGCGAGGTGGGCGG
>JAFADT010000576.1 GCA_023424585.1 Pseudomonadota bacterium | reverse complement strand
GCGCTGCGCCAGGAGGGCCAGACGGTGGTGCTGGTGGCGGTGGACGGCCGCGCGGCGGGGCTCCTGGGCGTGGAGGATCCGCTGAAGGCGTCCACGCCGGAGGCCCTCGCGCGCCTGCGGGACGAGGGCCTGCGCGTGGTGATGCTCACCGGCGACAGCCCGACGACGGCGCACGCGGTGGCGCGCAGGCTGGGGCTCACCGAGGTCATCGCGGGCGTGCAGCCGGACGCCAAGGGCGACGCGGTGAAGGCCCTACAGGCGCAGGGGCGCGTGGTGGCCATGGCGGGCGACGGGGTGAACGACGCGCCGGCGCTCGCGCGAGCGGACGTGGGCATCGCCATGGGGACGGGCACGGACATCGCCATGGAGAGCGCGGGCGTGACGCTGGTGAAGGGCGACCTGCGGGGGATCGCGCGGGCGCGAGGCTTGAGTGAAGCCGTGCTGCGCAACATCCGACAGAACCTCTTCTTCGCCTTCGTCTACAACCTGCTGGGAGTGCCGCTGGCCGCGGGCGTGCTGTACCCCGTGTCCGGGCTGCTCTTGAGCCCCCTGTTCGCGAGCGCGGCGATGAGCCTCTCGTCGGTGTCCGTCATCGGCAACGCCCTGCGGTTGCGGCGGCTGAAGCTCTAGGCCCGGCAGCCGGCCAGTCGGGCGCGCGGGGCGGGATGGTGGCGGCCCCCCGCGTGCCCACCGTGAGGGGAGGACTTCCGGACCCGAAAGGATGCCCCTCATGGCGAGCGCCGAAGTGAAGCGAGGCAATGACGACCTGCGCGAGTGCATCGACAACTGCCTGGCCTGTCACCGCGTCTGCATGGAGACGCTGACGGACTGCCTGGCGCGGGGAGGCAGGCTCGCCGAGCCGGGGCACCTCCGGCTGCTGATGGACTGCGCGGACATCTGCGAGACGAGCGCGCGCTTCATGCTGCGCGGCTCCGACCTGCACTCGCGCACCTGCTTCGCGTGCGCGGAGGTGTGCGGCGCCTGCGCCGCGGCCTGCGAGAAGCTGGGCAACGAGGGCATGATGAAGGCCTGCGCGGAGGCCTGCCGCCGCTGCGAGGCGTCCTGCCGGAGGATGAGCGGCGGGGTGATGCCCCACCCCATCAACCCGGAGGCCGCCCAGCGCGCCGCCGACCTGCCCGCCTGAAGGGGGCGTGCACGGGCGCCCGGGGCCATTAGACTGCGCGCATGAACGCCCGCGAGGAGGGGCGCACCCCGGGTGCGTCCCCCAGCCACATCTCCGTCGTCCGGCTCCCGCACTCCTGGTTCATCCTCTGCACGTCGAGCGAGCTGGGGACCAAGCCGCTCGCGCGCACGCTCCAGGGCACGCCCCTGGTGCTCTTCCGGGGCGAGGGGGGCAAGGCCGGCGCCCTGATGGACCGCTGCCCGCACCGCAACGTGCCCCTGTCGCTGGGGCGCGTGAAGGACGGGCAGCTGGAGTGCGGCTACCACGGGTGGCGCTTCGACACCGGGGGCCAGTGCCGGCTCATCCCCGGGCTGGTGGGCGAGCCCGAGGCCCGCTCCCGCTGCGCCGCCTCCTACGCGACGCGCGAGCAGGACGGCTTCGTCTGGGTCTACTCCACGCCAGGCGTGGAGCCCACGACGGAGCCCTTCCGCTTCCCGCTGCTGGACGCGCCAGACTACACCACCGTGCGCCGGGTGCTGCGCGCGCCCGGGTCGCTGCACGCGGTGCTGGAGAACACGCTGGACGTGCCGCACACGGCCTTCCTCCACGGCGGCCTGTTCCGCACCGCGGAGAAGAAGAACGAGATCGACGTGGTGGTGCGGCGGCACGCGGACCGCGTGGAGGCGGAGTACCTGGGCGAGCCCGCGCCCAAGGGGCTCGTGGGGAGGCTGCTCGCGCCGGGCGGCCAGGTGGTGCAGCACTTCGACCGCTTCCTCATGCCGTCCATCGCGCAGGTGGAGTACCGCATCGGCGACAGCAGCCACATCCTGGTCAACTCCGCCATGACGCCGGTGGGGGACTGGGACACGCTCGTGTACGCGGTGGTGACGGTGAAGCTGCCCGTGCCGCGCTGGCTGCTCAGGGCCGCGGTGCCCTTCGTGCTGCCGGTGGGCCTGCACATCTTCGGGCAGGACGCGCGCATCCTGGAGAAGCAGACGGACTCCATCCGCCGCTTCGGCACGGAGACCTACGCCTCCACCGAAATCGACGTCCTGGGGCCCAGCATCCTGCGCCTGCTGCGCGCCCAGGAGCGCGAGCGCGCCGCGCCTGCCCCGGACGCGGTGCACGAGACGCGCGTGCGCATGCGCACGTGAGGCCTCAGCCCGCCTTGGGCTGCACGGGCCGGGGCTGCACGAGCTCCGTGGAGAAGTAGCGCTCCATGCGGTCCGGGAACACCGTCACCACCTGGGCCTGCGGGCCCAGGTGCTTCGCCGCCTCCACCGCCGCCGCGTAGTTGAGGCCGGAGGACGGGCCCACCGGGAAGCCCCGGCGGATGAGCGCCCGCGCGGTGCGCATGGCCAGGTCGTCCGAGATGTCCAGCTCCACGCGGCCCGGCATGTCCGCCTCGTGGTACAGCCGCGACAGGCCATCCACCACGCCCGGCACGCGCGCGCTGAAGCTGCAACACTCGATGTCGCAGCCCAGCCCGGCGATGGGCCTCGCGGCGTAGGGCGTCACCGGACAGCCGGCCTCCGCGAACGCCTGGTACAGCCCCACGATGGTGCCGCCCGTGCCCACGCCGCTCACCACGCCGTGCACCAGGCCGCCCGGCACCTGCGCCAATATCTCCTGCCCCGTCCACACGCGGTGCGCCTCGGCGTTGTCCGGGTTCTCGAACTGGCGGGGCGCGAAGCCGCCGCGCTCCTTCGCCAGCGCCTCCGCCCGCGCGATGGCGCCCCGGATGCCTGCGGAGCGCGGCACCAGCTCCACCTCGCCGCCGTAGGCGCGGATGGCGATGAGCCGCTCCTCCGTCACGCCCTCCGGCATCACCGCCGTGAAGCGGCAGCCCATCTGCGCGCTCGCCAGCGCCATGGCGATGCTGGTGGAGCCGCTGGACGCCTCCACCACGTCGCCGCCCGGGCACAGCTCGCCCAGCCGCCACGCCTTCTCCAGCATGTACCGGGCGATGCGATCCTTGGTGGACCCGCTGGGGTTGAGGAACTCCAGCTTGCACCAGATGATCGGACCTTCCGGGTCCAGCCGCACGGGCACGAGCGGCGTGGGCCCCACGGCCTGGAGGAAGCGACCATCAGCGGGGAGCGGGCGGCAGGGAGGGCGCATGGGCTATCCCTACCGCGAAACACGCCAGCGGGGGAGCCGCCCTGTCGTCCCGCGAGCGGCGGCGGCCGTCCGCTCCCCTGGCTGTTCCGTCGGAGAAGACATTTTCCCACGTGCGACCCTTGGCGCGCCCTGGGGCAGCCATTACGAAGGAGGGCCACGGTTCCCTCCGCCCGCATGCCCTCCGCGCCCATCATCCTCAACGTCAACGACGACCTGGCCAGCCGTTACGTCACGTCGCGCGTGCTGTCCCTGGCGGGCTTCCGGGTGCTGGAGGCGGGCACGGGTGAGGAGACGCTGGCGCTCGCGGACGAGCACACGGACCTGGTCATCCTGGACGTCCGCCTGCCGGACATGAGCGGCCTGGAGGTGTGCCGGCGCCTGAAGGCCTCCCCGCGCACGCGCGGCGCGCTGGTGCTGCACCTGTCCGCGCAGGCGGTGGGGCCGGCGGACCGGGCGCAGGGCCTGGAGCACGGCGCGGACGCGTACCTGGTGGCGCCGGTGGATCCGGAGGAGCTGGTGGCGCAAGTGCACGCGCTCCTGCGCCTGCGCCGCGCCGAGCGCGAGGTGCGCGTCCTCTCCGACCAGGTGCAGCAGCAGCGCCGCTTGCTGGAGCTGGCCATGGGCGCGGCGGCGGACCCCATCGTGCTCTATGACGGCGATGGGACGATCATCTACGCCAACCAGGCGGTGGCCGCGTCGCGCGGCTCGCATCACGTGCACGTGCCGGGCAGGAGCATCGACGCGCTGCGCGCGCTGGACCCCCAGCTGGAGTCCTTCGCGAAATCCCTGGACGCGGCGCGACGCACGGGCCAGGTGCAGCGCGGCCGCGTCACGCTGTCCTCGGACCAGGGGCCGCGTCACTTCGAGTACACGCTGTCGCCGGCCACCGGCCTCTCGGGCGCGGTGGAGGCGGTCATCGCCACCGGCCAGGACGTCACGGAGGCGCGCACCGCGGAGGACTTCCGCGAGCAGTTCCTGGGCATCCTGGGCCACGACCTGCGCAACCCGCTCAACGCGCTGTCCATGTCCGCGCAGCAGCTCCAGCGCCAGGGAGACCTGTCCGACCGCCAGCGCGTCTTCACCGGGCGCATCCTCACCAGCGCCGAGCGCATGGACCGGATGATTCGCCAGCTGCTGGACTTCGCCCGCGCGCGGCTGGGCGGGGGCGTGCCGGTGGTGCGCGAGGCG
>JAFADT010000542.1 GCA_023424585.1 Pseudomonadota bacterium | reverse complement strand
CGGTGAGCGCGGCGGCGTCGCTCGACGGCGGCCCGGCCCCCACGGACGGCGGGAAGCGGCTCCTGGAGGTGCTGGCGAGGCTGCGCGAGGGGCAGGACGAGGGCGGCGAGTCCGTGTGCCGCACGCTCATCCTCTCCATGGCCTCCACCGCGGACGACGTGCTGGCGGCCTTCCGGTGCCTGAAGCACGCGGGGCTCTGGGACCGGGAGCGGCGGTGCGCCACCGTGGACGTGGCGCCCCTCTTCGAGCAGCTGGGCGCGCTGGACGGCGGGCCGGACGTGCTGCGCCAGCTCTTCGCGCACCCGGAGTACCGCCAGCACCTGAGGGGCCGCGGGGTGCAGGAGGTGATGGTGGGCTACAGCGACTCCGGCAAGGAGGTGGGCCTGCTCGCCGCCAGCGCCGCGCTGTACCGCGCCCAGGTGGCGCTCACCCAGGTGGCGGACGAGCACGACGTGCCCCTGCGCCTGTTCCACAGCCGCGGCGAGACGGTGGCGCGCGGCGGCGGCCCCGCCCAGACGGCCATCCTCGCGCTGCCGCCGGGCACCGTGGCCGGCGCCTACAAGGCCACCGAGCAGGGCGAGGCGATGGACCACAAGTACGCGCGCCCGGAGCTCACCCAGCGCACGCTGGAGCTGGTGGTGGGCGGCGTGCTGCTGCACACGCTGGACGCGCAGCCGCGCCCGTCCCCGGAGGACGAGTCCACCTTCCGCGCCGCCTTCGACACGCTGGCGGAGGCCGGGCGCAAGGCGTACCGCGCGCTCGTCTGGGAGGACCCGCGCTTCGTGGAGTTCTTCATGCAGGGCACGCCGGTGGAGGAGATCTCCGCGCTGCCCATCGGCTCGCGCCCCAGCAAGCGCAAGGCGGGCGGGCTGGACACGCTGCGCGCCATCCCGTGGAGCTTCGCGTGGACGCAGACGCGCGCCATCCTCCCGGCCTGGTACGGCGTGGGCAGCGCGCTGGAGGCGTCCGCGGCCACGCCCGAGGGCGCCGCGCTCCTGAAGCGCATGTATCAAGAGTGGCCCTTCTTCCGCGCGGTCATCGACAACGTGACCATGGTGCTGGCCAAGACGGACATGGCCATCGCGGCGCGCTACGCGAAGCTCGCCCCCGCGTCCACGCGGCCGCTGTGGCTGCGCATCCAGCAGGAGCACTCGCGCACGCGCCGCGCGGTGAAGTCGCTCACCGGCGAGGCGAAGCTGTTGGACAACAACCCGCAGCTCCAGCGGAGCATCGCGCTGCGCAACCCCTACGTGGACCCCATGTCCTTCCTCCAGGTGGAGCTGCTCAAGCGCAAGCGGGACGGGGATGCCGCGTGCGACCGCCCGCTCCTCCTGGCGCTCAACGGCATCGCTGCGGGCATGCGGAACACCGGTTAGAGAAGGGACCATGGCCCAGGAGACGTTCGTCGTGGAGGAGACCAACCCCAGGCACGGCTTCGCGCGCGTGCGCCCGGAGCAGGGGCAGGGGTCGTTCCATACCGCCCTCTACCCGGATCCGGAGTTCAGCCAGGCGCCGCCCTTCCAGCTTCGCAAGGGGGACCGGGTGACGGGCTTGCGCCGGGGCCAGACGGTGTCGGAGGTGTCCTGGCTCACGCGCGTGGAGCCGCCCTGGGAGGAGGTGGAGCGCGTAGCGGAGCTGCTGGCGATCCTGGAGCGCTGGGAGATCCGCGTCCCCCACGAGGCCCGCGCCCTGGCGGAACACGCCTGGCGCGACAGCAGGGAGAACCCCCTGCGCGACGCGCTCCAGGCGCAGCTGCCCACCTTCTTCGACCTGGAGGGCGCCCACCCCTTCGAGGACCCCACGCTGCTGGAGCGGCTGTCCGCCGCCATGCAGCCGTACCTGCCGGGCTTCGCCATCCAGCCGGTGCAGGGCCAGCCCGCGGTGCGCGTGGAGCCCGGCGCCGTGGAGGTCCCCGCGGGCGTGGGGAGCTGGGACACGCCGCAGCCCACCTTCGTCCCGATGATCGCGGAGGTGAACGCGCGGCTCGCCGCCGCCGGCGCCCCCGTGCGCTGGGTGCCCACGCGCGAGGACTGGATGCTCGCGCCGCCCGCGCTGGCCGCGCTCCTCCAGAAGCACGGCCTGCTCGAAGCCACCGCGCCCCCTGAGTGACGGAGGAAGGGGCCTCCCGCCGCACCGTGTCGAAAGACGGTGGGAGGTCAAAGAGTTGTCTGGTAGAGGACGAAGTCGCCCATGCGTCTCCGCTCCTCGACTCTTCTCCTCGTGGGTCTCCTCGTCCTCGCCGGGCCCGGCTGTGAGCCCGAACCCGCGCGGCGGCTGAGCGAGACCGAGCTTCCACCGTCCTCGGAGCCGCGCGTCACCATCGACGGGCACGAGCCGGACACGCACCGGCTGTTCGGCACGGTGGCGAGCGACGCCGGCAGGGTCCTGGTAGAGGTCTACGAGGACGGGCGGTTCCTGGGGCACGCGGACCTGGACGACGGGCGCTGGAGCCTGCCCTGGTGGCCGGGCCGCCGCGCGCTGGCGCTGGAGGTGGTGGCGCGAGACGCGCAGGGCGCGGAGGCGCGAGCGCGCGTCGACTTCCAGCACCTGAGGTTCGACGCGCGGCCCGGGCTCTACCAGCCGGAGACGCTGCTGGCGCTGCCCACGACCCCGGGGTTGCGGACGTACTTCACCCGGGACGGCTCCACGCCCACGCCCGGGTCGCAGCGCTACACCGGCCCCATCGCGCTGCTGGCGCGCTCGCTGCAACCGGTCCGGTGGTCCTTCATCCCCACGACGGCGCCCAGCGCGACGGAGGGCTCGCGGTGGGTGGCGCCGCGGGAGGAGCCGCCCCAGGCCGCGGTGGTGCGCTACCGCCAGTACGCGGGCACGGAGCCGGCGGGCCCGGTGCGCACGCGCACGTTCATCATCGGGCGGGCGCCGTCCACGCTGCCGGTGCTGTCGCTCGTCACGGACGCGGAGAACCTCTTCGACCCGGTGAAGGGCATCTACGTGCCCGGGGTCCTCTCCGAGGCCGCGCCCGACAATCCGGAGGCGGCCAACTACATGCAGGACGGCAAGGAGTGGGAGCGCCCCGTCCACGTGGAGTGGTTCGAGACCTCCGGCGAGCGCGTGTTCGACCAGGAGGCGGGCGTGCGCATCCACGGCTCGGGCAGCGCGGTGCTGCCGCAGAAGAGCCTGCGGCTGTACGCGAAGGAGGACTACGGCCCCAAGACGTTCGCGGGGGCGGTGTTCCCCGGCTCCCCGGTGACGGAGTTCACGCGGATGGTGGTGCGCACGTCCGGTCAGGATCAGGGCGTCACCAAGCTGCGCGACTGCGTGCTCCAGGGCCTGCTGGCCGAGACCCGGCTGGCGCTCCAGGCCTGCCGTCCGACGCTCGTCTACATCAACGGCGAGTACTGGGGCCTGCACGAGCTGCGTGAGCGCCTGGACGAGTACTACCTGGCGTCCCACTACGGCGTGGACCGCAAGAAGGCCGTCATCCTGGAGAACGTCGGGGCCGTGGACGTGGGGGAGACCGAGGACGAGCAGCCCTACCAGGAGCTCCTCGCCTACGTCGCGGAGCACGACTTGTCCGTGCCGGAGCACTACGCCTGGGTGCGCGAGCGGATCGACGTGGAGGACTTCATCGACTACCAGGTCGCGCAGCTCTACCTGGGCAACGCGGACTGGCCGGACAACAACGTGAAGTTCTGGCGGCTGCGCACGAAGAAGCCCGTGCCGGACGCGGCCTACGGGCAGGACGGCCGTTGGCGCTGGCTCGTCTACGACCTGGACTTCGCCCTGAGCTATGGCCCGGACTACGACAGCCTGGGGCGCGTGCTGAACGACCCGCCGGAGGTGCCGGCTTGGGCCCCCCAGCTCCTGCGGGCGCTGCTCCAGTCGCCGGAGTTCAAGGCCCGCTTCATCGAGCGCTTCCTCTGGCACATCGAGCACACCTTCGCGGCGGAGCGGGTGCTCGCGGCCCTGGACGCGGCGGTGGAGGGGCTCGAGCCGGAGATGCCGGGCCAGGTGGCGCGCTGGGCGCAGCCGGACTCCCTGGAGGTCTGGCGCGCGAACATCGAGTCCCTCCGGGAGACGCTGCGCCAGCGGCCGGCGGCCATGCGCCGGCTGCTGGAGCAGCACCTGGGGCCGCTGTAGCGGCGCGGCCCCAGGGGAGCGCCGTCAGTAGCCGTAGCCGGCGCTGCGCACGTCCACCAGCTGGCCGTCGCGGAAGATGGCGATCTGCATCAGCCGGTTGGGCCCGAAGTTGTAGGTCCACTCCTCCACGCTCGAGGACGTCGTCACCTGCGTGGAGGACTCCCCGTACTGCCCCCGGTTCCGCGTGCCCTGCCGGGACCTGTTGGACGTGCGCTCCGACCGGGTCTGCTTCGACACGGGCTCGCCGCACTTGGCGACCGCCTCCGACTGTGAGGCGCCCTCGGACACGAGCTTGTTGTCGCAGCGCAGTGAGGCCGCGTGGGCGAGCGAGGGCAGGGCGAGGCAGGCGACGACGAGGGCCGCGGGAAGGGCGCGCATGGAAGGCTCCTGGAAGCAGGAAAGGTTGGGAACACCGCCTGGACGCAGCGGCCCCGAACCTATTCAACCCCTCCGGGTGCTTTCCAGCCGGCCGGGCGCTACAGGCCGCCCTTCTCCTTGAGGACCCGGACCACCTCGTTCGCCATGACCTGGTGCCCCTCGGCGGAGGGGTGGATGCCGTCCACCTCCAGGCCGTCCTTGTAGAGGTCCGCGTTGCCCGGCTGGCGCATCACCGCCTCCAGGTCGATGACCTCCGCGCGCGTCAGCTTGCGGATCCAATCGTTGAACTCGCGGCGCTGGGTCTTCACCAGGTCGTAGCTGCCCTCGTTCGTCTTCTCCTTGGGCAGCAGCGTGCTCACCCACAGCCGGCACATGGGCTGGAGCTGATCCAGGATCTGGGTCATCCGCTGCTCCAGCTTCTCCACCGTCATGTCGGCGGCGCCCAGGTCGTTGGTGCCCAGGAGCACGATGCAGTCCGTGACGCCCTGGAGCGCCAGCACCTCCTGCGGCAGCTGGAGGTGCGCGTCCCAGAACCCCTGTCCGGACACGCCCGAGTTCACCACCGGCACGCCCAGCTGCTTCTCCACCAGGGCCGGCCACGCGGCGCGCGTGTCGTTGAAGGTGTCCATGTAGCCCTCGGTGATGCTGTCGCCGATGGCCACGAAGGCCCGCCCCGGCGCGCCCTCCACGTCCACCGTGGCCACGCCCAGGGACTTCTCCCACGGCTGGCCGCCCAGCGCGCCCTGCGTGGTCGCGAAGGCGCCGGACTTCATCCAGCTGTCCGGGAACGCGTCGATCCCGCTCTGGGCCACCGCCCCCTTCACCTCGAAGCTGAGGGCCAGCTCGTCGCGGAACGCCACCGGGAACGCGACCGGATCCGACGTCACCAGGGTGCGCGCGCTCGCGGTGAAGCCGGCGTTGCCGTTGAACGTGAGCGACACGGGCGCGGACGCCAGCGCGCCGCTGGCGCCCGCCTTCGCCACGGTGGCCCGCTGTAGCGTCAGGGTGCCGTCGCCGGAGCGGAAGGTGACGCGCACGCGGCTGCCCGCGCGCCCCACCGGCACCTTCAGCCGGTAGGTGGTGACGCTCCCCACGCTGTTGGAGAGGCGCAGCGCCTGGTGGAAGCCGGGCTGGAAGCGGGTGGGGAGGGGCGCCAGGGGCGGCGAGGCCTGCACCTGGTGCCCGTCATGCAGCGTCAGCGTGGGCGCGGCCTCCACGGACTCCGGCGCGGCGGGCGTCGTCACCTCCGCGTCGGTGTGGCCCGCGCTTGCTGGCTCGTCCGTCGCGCCGTCGTTCGTGCCTCCGCAGCCCGCCATCAGCCCCAGGGCTCCGAAACATCCCCAGCGCAGCGCCTTCCTCAAGCCCATGCCCACGACCTCCCGGTGCAAGACGACGATGTGCACGATGTCCCCTCGTGGCGACTCGGGGATTCATGGTGCGCGCCAGGCCCCGGAGCCCGAGGGCGGGCACGGATGGCGCGGAGCGCACCCCACACGGTGGCGGGCCGGGGCCCTGGCGGACCCGCGCGCTCGTCACTCCGGGCGGGGGGCTTCCTCGGATGGGCAATCCGGTGCCCTATGGGACGCAGGCGCCCACGTCGCCGTTCTGGTTGATGGCCCGGCAGGTCGCGCCGTCCTCGCAGCCGGGCGAGCCCGCGGGCGTGCGGCACAGCGTCCGGCACGCGCCGCGGCCGTCGGTCAGCACGCAGGTGCTGCCTGCTGAACACTGGTTGCTGAAGTCGCACGCGGCGCCCTCGGGCAGCGCCCCCTGGCCCGCGCACACCGGGCCGTTGGCGGACGGGTAGCAGCCCAGCGGGCTCTCACAGTCCTGCGCGAATGGATCACACCGCGCGGACGCCGGGCCGCACACCAGCGGCAGCTCGCGCGTGCCGGCCAGCCGCAGCACGGTGTTGCACTCGCCCGAGCCGCAGTCGCTCGTCGCGTGGCACAGCTTGCGGCAGAAGAAGGCCGTGCCGCCGTCGCCCTGCGACTCGTCCTTGCAGTAGAGGCCGGACGCGCACGTGTCATACGTCTGGCCCGGAGGCGACTCGGCCAGCGTGCACGGCGCGCCCTCGGTGGCGGTGCCCGCGGCGACGCACTGGCGCTCGGTGCCTCCGGCGTCCAACCCCACGTAGGTGCAGCGCTGGCCGGACGGGCAGTCCTGGCGGACCACGTCGCACGCGCCCGCGAAGCACTGGCTGCCCGTGCCGCCATCCGCCAGGTCCGTGTACAGGCACTCCTGGCCCGCCGCGCAGCCCGCCTGCTTCGGCACGTTGCACGCGAAGTCGGAGCTCCCGCCGCCATCGCCAGCATCGAAAGGCCCGGAATCTCCGGCATCCGTGCCAGAGTCCAGCGTCGCTCCGCCATCCGTTGGCGGGCGGACAGTCTCTCCGTCATCGCAGCCCGCCACCCACAGCCCCAGCATCAGGGCTCCCCCCAACAACACGAGACGTGCACTCATCCGGAAACTCCTGGCATCAAAGTAGCCTGGGACTTACACGAGCGATTCCGTTGTCCGGGGGCCCTTGAACCGGGCCTGGAAACCAGCCGACACTTCGGGTTCGAGAACCGAGGGGGTCAGGGTGCGCATGAACACGAAGTTGGATGGGCCGGTGGAGCCAGACCCGTATGTGAATCGTCGCGCCGACGAGCGCGTGGCGGCGCGGTTCGAGGTGCGCTTCGGGCAGATGGAGGACGCGGCGCGCGCGCTGCGGGCCTACTCGCTGAACCTGTCCGCGGGCGGCCTGTGCCTGCGCACGCGCAAGTCCTACGACGTGGGCGCGCAGGTGCGGCTGGCCATGGTCATCGACGGGGAGGAGTTCCACCTCACCGGCGTCGTGGCCTGGGTGCGCGACGAGGCGGAGGCCATCGGCGTGCGCTTCGTCGACGTGAGCGAAGAGGACCACGAGCGCCTGCGCCGCGTGGTCGCGAGCTTCAAGCGCTGAAGCGCCTCGCCGCGAAGGCGCCCGGCCAGGACGCCGGGCCCTCGCGGCGGGCCTGTCGCTACCGCTGGGACTCGCTCTCCGCGTGGCGGAACACCCCGGAGTCGCTCTCCACGTACCCGCACGCCCGGTAGAAGGCGCGCGTCTCCTCGGTGACGTTGATGGGGGCGATGAGCTGTAGCTGCTTCACGCTCAGCACCTTCCCGCGCTGCGCCACCTGCGCGAGCAGCGCGCGGCCCACGCCCCGGCGGCGCCAGCCCTCGGACACGACGAGCTCGTCCACGGTGGCCACGCGCCCGCGCAGCCGCAGCTGCGGCCGGTGGGAGAAGGACACCATGCCCACCGCGCGGTCCTGCGGATCGCCCGCGACGAAGATCTCAATCTCGGGATGGCTGATCACCCAGTGCACCGTCTGCTGATCGGTTCCCTGGGGATAGCCCAGCTCTCGCAGCAGCTGGGCCATGACCTCGGCGTCGCCGCGGCGCGCGCGGCGGATCCGGAAGGCGTTGGCGTCTGGGGCGGGGGTCATGGTGCGGACGATGGGCTGGGACACGGAAGTTGGGATTCTAACGACTGGGCCGCCGGCCTCCAAAGAGGAACGGCGGCCCCCGTGGCTTTCTACGGTGTGGGTGGAACGCCGTGCGTTACGGCTGCTCGCGGCAGAGCGTGCGCAGGGCGGTGGTGATGTCGTTCTGCTGCGGCACGGACGCCATCTCCAGCGCGTCCGCCAGGCCGATGCCCGGGACGAACTTGCCGGCCACCAGCCGGGGCGGCGCGAGCAGCGAGTAGAACAGCTCCTCCACGGTGCGCCGGACCAGGTGCTCGCCGAAGTTGGTGACCTCGGTGTCCTCGTTGACGAAGAGGACGCGGCCCGTCTTCTGGACGGAGGCCTTGATCATCTCCCAGTCGTACGGCCAGAGCGAGCGCAGGTCGATGACCTCCACGCTCAGTCCCTCCTCCGCCAGCTGCGCGGCGGCCTTGATGCACAGGGGCATGGTGCGGCCGTAGCTGACCACCGTGGCCTGGGTGCCCTCGCGCACGAGCTTGCCCTTGCCAATGGGGATGGCGAACGCCTCCAGCGCGGGCCACTGCGGCTTCCACTGCGAGCGGTCGCCCAGGGGCGCGTCGATCATCTTCGACAGCGCGCGGTCATCCTCGGGCTCGCCGGGGATGCGCTCGTCGCCCTTCACGCGCAGCAGCGCCTTGGGCTCCAGGAACATGACGGGGTTGAGGTCCTGGCACGCGGAGATGAGCAGGCCGTACGCGTCCAGCGGCGTGGAGGGCATCACCACCTTCCAGCCGGGGATGTGCGTCATCGTCGCGTCGAAGGAATGCGAGTGGTACAGCGACCCGCGGATGCCGCTGCCCACGGGCGTGCGCACCACCATGGGCACGGCCCAGTCCCCGTTGGTGGACCAGTGCGTGTTGCCCGCCAGCTTGAGCAGGTCGATGGTGTTGTAGATGTAGTCGCAGAACTGGATCTCCGCGACGGGGCGGTTGCCCGCCATCGCCAGGCCCATGGCCGCGCCGATGATGCCGCGCTCGTCCAGGGGGCTGTTCCACGCCGTCTTCAGGCCCTGGGTGCAGGTGAAGACGCCGCCCAGGGGGGCGCCCACGTCCTCGCCGAAGATGTCGGTGACGCCCAGGTTCTCTTCCGCGTAGTGCAGGGCCATGCGGATGGCCTGTGCCATGTTCGCCATGGTTATTTCTTCTCCGCGTAGA
Source organism: Pseudomonadota bacterium (assembly GCA_023424585.1). Taxonomy (GTDB): domain Bacteria; phylum Myxococcota; class Myxococcia; order Myxococcales; family Myxococcaceae; genus Corallococcus. The sequence goes on along the minus strand of JAFADT010000542.1, from coordinate 1,606 downwards.
CGTGGTCCCAGATGGAGTCGCCGGAGGGCTGCGGCTCGTCGCGCACGGTGCGCGCCGCGGCGGCCAGCTCCTCCGTGTAGCGGTTGCGCGCCTCGTCCATCTGCTTGCGGTCGAGGACGCCCTCCTGCTCCAGCCGCGCCTCGAACAGGCGCAGGCAGTCCTGCTCCTCGTTCACGAAGTTGGCGCCGGACGCGGACGAGTGCCCGTACAGGCGCGACACCCGCGCCTCGATGAAGTACGGCTTGCGCTCCTTGCGCACGTAGTCCATCGCGGCCTGGAGCTCCTGGTAGGACTCCACGGGGTCATTGCCGTTGATGGTCTTCGCCGGGATGTTGAAGGCGCGCGCGCGGTCGCTGATGTTCGTCTCGCCGTGCTGGCCGTCCGACGTGGTGCTGATGCCCCACTTGTTGTTGGTGACGATGATCAGGATGGGCAGCGGGTTGGCCGGGCGGCTGCTCCAGATGAGGCAGCTGGCGAAGTCGCCCTCGGCCGTGCCCGCGTCGCCGCCGGTGACGATGGTGATGCCCTCGCCGCCGTGGCGCTTCTGGGCCATGGCCGTGCCCGGCGCGATGGCGTACTGCACCTCGATGGGGGACGTCACCGGCGCGATGTTCTTCGAGCGCCGGCTGAAGTGGCCCGCGAAGTTGCGGCCGCCGGAGTAGGGGTCCGTGGCCGTGTTCTTCATCTGCCGCAGCGCCCCGATGGGCTCCTCGCCCATGGCCAGCAGCGTGGCGGACTGGCGGTAGTGCGCGTGCAGGTAGTCGTAGGCCGGGCCCTCGCCGACCTTCATCAGCAGGCCCAGGGAGACGTTGAACGCCTCCTCGCCGGGACCGCCGATCCAGAAGTAGCCGTGGCCCTGCTTGTACATCTGGATGAGGCGCTCCTCCAGGACGCGCGCCTTCACCATCAGGTCATGGATGCGGATGAGCTGCTCTCGGGGCAGGGAGAGCGGCGCGGAGTTCTCTTTGATCAACCGGGGCCGTGACACGGGCGGAGGACCTCGAAGGGAAAGGAAAGGGACGCCCCTATACTCCGAACGGGGCCTCAAGGCTCAAGGACCCTGACGTCAGGGGTGTTCGCCACGGCCGTTTGGGGGCCCGGGTGGCGCGACGCGGCAATGAGCGCAACTCATTCATGCCGAGTCATGGGCTGTGTTCCGGTCGTGTCACGGGCGCTCCGAGTCCGGGCTGATCGCACGGACGCTGGGGGGCCGGGGGAGGGGGCACCCCCCTGGGAATAGCCCGACAGGTGGTCTCCTCGCGTCAATCAGGAAGTGCGATAGAGTCCGCCCCGCCCCGACCGCGTTTCCACGCGGGCTCCCCCAGGTGTGCCTTTGTCCCGTACGAACACGCGCCTCGACCCCTTAGCCGAACCTCCCGATGCGTCCGATGCGGCGCCCGGCACCCCGCCTCCTCCGCCGGAGTACACGGGCACCCACTCCCGGGAGCTCACCGCCCTGCGCGGGGATCACACGGCGACCCGGCTGACCGGGGCGGTGGGGCTGCCGGCCTCGGAGCCCACCAGCACGGTCATCGCGCCCATGGAGGCCGGCGAGCTGCCCAACGTGGCGGCCATCCGCGGGATGCGGCTGGATCAGCTGCTGCTG
>JAFADT010000513.1 GCA_023424585.1 Pseudomonadota bacterium | reverse complement strand
GTCCGACCGTCGGTCAAGCTCGGGCGCCCGTGAGTTCGTTGGGCAAGAACCCGCCCGGCTGTCGGACAGGCTCGAGAGCCCGTGGGCTCCTTGGGCGAAACCTGCCCGACTGTCGGACAAGCTCGGGGGCTCGGCGGCTTAGGGCTCGCTGGGCGAAGACCTGTCCGACTGTCGGACAGGTTCGCGGCCCTGGGCCACATGCGGCGAAAAGCTGTCCGACTGTCGGACAGGTTTCCACAAAGCGCTCCCGGCGGGCGCCCCTGCTTACGCCCTGGCTCCGGCGCTGGCATCAGGACACCCACGCAGCCATCGTCGCGTCCCGCGCAACCTCGCGGAGAACCTCGCGCCGGCGAACCTCTGGCGCTCAGCTCCCCATCTTGTACGGCCCGCCCCGCTCCAGGGCCCGCTGGTAGGCGGGGCGCGCGTGCAACCGGTCGAGATAGGCCGTGAGGTTCGGGAACTCCCCGAGCACCCGGAAGGACTTCGCGGCCTCCAGCACGAAACTCAGCTGGATGTCCGCGCCCGTCAGCGCATCACCCACCAGGTATTCGCGGCCCTGGAGTGCTCCCTCCAGGTAGCCCAGGTGGTTCCTCAGCTCGGAGTCGATGCGCGGCTTGATGGGCGCCGCGGCGTCGCCCAGCCGCTTCACGTAGAGCAGCTGCACGATGGGCAGCATCGCGGAGCCCTCCGCGTAGTGCAGGAAGTGCGTGTACCGGTCCAGGTCCTCCGGCGCGGGCGCCAGCCGGCCCTGGCCGTACTTGCGCACCAACGTCTCGATGATGGCCCCGGACTCCGCCAGCACCCGGCCGCCGTCCTCCACCAGCGGCGACTTGCCCAGCGGGTGGATGGCCTTGAGCTCCGGCGGGGCGAACCCCGTCTTCGGATCGCGCTCGTAGCGGATGACCTCGTAGTCGAGCCCCAGCTCCTCCAGGAGCCAGAGGATGCGCTGCGAGCGGGATTCAGAGAGGTGATGGACCTTCAGCATGCGGGGAGGGCTCCTCGCGCCCGGAAGCGGGACGCGCAGGGCACAGTCTCCCAGGTCGCTCCTCCGGACCCACGCTGTCCGGAGGAGCGATGTTCATCACTAGAACGCGGCGCCGCTGGCGCGCTTGCCCGGCGAGCTGCTCAGGCTGGACACGCCCGTGTGCAGCACGAAGCTGGCCGTGGAGGACCCGTCCGGGCTGCGGTTGGCGGACACGCCGTCCGTGCCCGCGAGCGACGAGGCGAACGTGGCCGTGCTCACCACGGTGCCAGCGCTGTTCTTCACCGTGACGGTGTCACCGCTGTTGCCCAGGTTCAGCGACCCCGTGGACGCGGCCACCGCGCCCGGCGTGCCCGAGGGGATGCCGGACGCGCCGCCGAACACCACCACCGCCTTGCCCGCCGCCACCGTGGTGCCGCTGGCGAAGGTGTGGCGCACGGCCGTGCCGTCCGACACCGTCCAGCCGCTCAGGTCCACCGCCGCCGTGCCGCTGTTGACCAGCTCCACGAACTCGCCGTTCACATCCGAGCCCGCCTCGTTGATGAGCACCTCGTTGATGAACACGTTGCCCGTGCCACCCGAGCCACCCGTGGTGATGGCGAAGGCCGCGTTGGACAGGTCGTTCACGGAGGCGTTGCTCGCGTCGCTCACCCGCACCCACGCGCTGGTGGTGGCGCTGGAGGGCACCGTCCACGCCACGCTGCCGGAGGACGCGCCCGTGCTGGACGTAATCGTCGTCCAGGTGGAGCCGTTCAGCGAGTACTCCACCTTCACGTTGGAGATGCCGGACGCCGTCCAGGTGATGGTGTGCGACGAGCCGGCCACCCAGCTCTCACCGCCGTTGGGCGACAGCACCGTCACCGAGGACGTCGCGCCGTCCCCCGGGATGAGGAAGTCCTTGATGACGCCCATGTGCTGCATGCCGGACGCGCCGCTGTCGCCCGACAGCGCCGGAGAGATCTCAGAGATGGGCGAGTACACGCGCGTGTCCGCCACCAGGCCGTTGGCGAAGCTGCTGGAGCCAATCACCACCGCCGTCTGGTAGGCGCGCAGGTCGCTGTCCACCAGCACGTGGTCGTAGGGCGATTTGCGGCTCGCGTTGGTGTTGGTGTTGCCATTGCGGTCCGCCGGGTACGGCGACGCCGTGGAGACCACGCTGGAGAGGGTGCTGAAGGCCGCCTCGCTGCGGCTGCCGGTGTTGAAGTCGCCCCCGATGACCAGGTAGTCGCTCGCGGGCACGTTGGCGTTGATGAACTTCACCAGGTTGGACGCCTCCGTGTTGCGGACGCTGGAGTTACTCGTCAGCAGGTGCACGCTGATGGCCCACAGGTCCTTGGGCCCCGGGATGTCGATGCGCGCCCACGCGAAGTCGCGGTTGGACACCTGCGTGTCATCCCACTCGCCGGAGGCGATGATGGGGTAGCGGCTGATGATGCCGTTCGGAATCTGCGCGCCGGACTCGCGGTAGTACGAGAAGCCCGTGCCGAAGGCCGTGTCCACGAAGCTGCGGATGTCCGCCGCGGAGTCCGTCTTGTAGTTGAACTCCTGGATCATCACGACGTCAGGGTCGGTGCCCTGGAAGATGCGGATGCCGTGGCCCGGGTCGTAGTCCTGGCCCGTGCCGCTGCTCAGGTTGGCCGCCATCAGGCGCAGCCGCACGTTGGCCAGCGAGTCCTCGCGCGCGACGAGCTCCGGCGCCGTCGCCTCCGCGTCCGCCTCCACCGAGCCACCGCACGCGCCCAGCGCCGCGCACACCAGCGTGAAGGACCACGTCCGCCAGGAGGCGGCGGGCCGCCGGAGGAGATTCTGTTTCAGGCTCACGTTGTATCATCCTGCTCCCGGCGAACCCGGGAGCCGTAGAGGTTCAGGGACATCACGGCAGGGCCGCGGACGCAGTATTCCGCGTACACGGCGCCACCGCCGTTTATCCGTCACATTCCCTGAAACGTTGCGTGAGCGGCGCCTCCCGTCCTCGGGGCGCGCGCAATGTTACGCATTGTTACATGGCGGCCGTGGTGGACAGCGCGACGAAGGCGTAGCGCAGGCCCTTGCCCAGGGTGACGAAGACGACGAAGGGAAGGGGCCGCACGCCCACGAAGCCGCCCGCGAGCACGAACGCGTCCCCCAGGATGGGCAGCCACGACATGAGCAGCGCGGGCGCGCCCCAGGTGCGCAGGTTCGCCTCCACGCGCGCCATGCGCGGGCCGTCCTTCTGCCGGCGACGCTCCACCCAGCGGCCCACGGCCCCGCCACCGCCGCGAGACACCCACTGACCCAGGAGGTAGAGCGTCAGCGCGCCCAGCACATTCCCCACGGTGGCCACCACGGTGGCCGTCACCGGCGGCGCGCCATTGTAGATGAGCGTGGCGAGCATCGCCTCGGAGGGCACCGGCACCACGGAGCCCGCCAGCATGGCGACGACGAACATCCCGGGGAGGCCCCAGGTGGACAGGGTGGAGGGCTCGGCGGGCATGAGAGGCCTGGGGCCATACACCCGGCGCGGGGCGTTCGTCTTGTCCGGCGTCACCGCTCCCCTGCCCGCCCACCCCGTCCCTCGGGGCCGGGGAGCTGTCCGGCGACGCGGCTCGCCCACCGGCAGGGGTTGTAGGCGCGAGTCGCAGTCTCCATCGTGCCTGTCATGCGACGCTCGACGCACGAACGGTCAGGCATGCGGACCATCGACACGGAGGATGAGCGGCTCGCCTCCCTGCTCGTCGCGGAGAGCCCGGCGCTGCACTTCGAGGGCTCCCGCGACCTGGTGGTCCGGCTGCGCGACGGGCGCCGCTTCGTGCTCACCGTGCTGACGCTGGAAGCGCTGGAGGCCCGGCTGGGCGGCGCGCCGTCCTACGTGGCCCAGGGCATCATCCTGGTGCGGCGGCTGTCGGACGGCGCCCTGCTGCACGCGGTGCGCTCCGCGCTGGACCAGGGCATCGAGCGGTTCGGCACGCTCCAGCCGCCCATCGAGGAATGAGCCGCGGGCTCAGGGCGAGGGGGCCGGGACGAGCGGCCCCGCCACCTTGCGCCCCTGGCGCCACACGCCGGTGACGCGGTCCACGGCGGTGATGCTGGCGGCGGGGTCGCCCTCCACGAGGACGAGGTCCGCGCGCAGGCCGGGCTGGATGCGGCCCCGGTCCTGGAGCTTGAGCAGATCCGCCGCGTTCCCGGTGGCGACGGCCAGGGCCTGGCCCGGCGTGAGGCCCGCGCCGACCATCAGCCTCAGCTCGCGGTGCTCCGCGTAGCCGGGGATGCGCAGCGGGGTGGCGCCAGAGTCCGTGCCGAAGCCCACCTTCACGCCCGCGTCGTAGAGCGCCTTGAGGTTGGCCTGGTTGGTGGAGAGGGCGTGGCGCGCCTCCTGGGCCTTGGGGTCCTCCAGGGTCTTCTTCCGCCACGCGGCGTCGGTGAGCTGCGCGCGCAGCTCCGGGGACAGCGCGGGCCGCAGGAGGGGGTCGTCCACGAGCTGGGGCTGATCCGCGTAGACGACGGTGGCCTCGTCCAGCGCCAGCGTGGGCACGTACCAGACGCCTCGCTGCTTCATCGCCTGGATGAAGGCGGCGTCCACGGGCTGGTCGCGGACGCCGTGGGCGATGATGTCCACGCCCGCGTCCACCACGGCCCTCGCGTCCTCCAAGTCGTGGATGTGGGCGGCGACACGGAGGCCCTGCTTGTGGGACTCGTCGATGACGGCCTTGTAGATGTCCGGCCTCATCTTGGGGACCTTGCCCAGGAAGCTGTCCACCCAGACCTTCACCAGGTCCACGCGGTGCTTCGCCAGCGTGCGCACGGCGGCGCGGGCCTCCTCCGCGGTGGTGGGGCGGAAGACCTGGTCGGGGGCGTTGTTCGTCATCGCCTGGGGCGGGCCGCCCTCCGGCACGCCGATGCCCTGCCCCGCGCCGAAGAGGTCCGCGCCGGTGAAGGTGCCCGCGTGGGCCTCCTTGCGCAGCTCGTTGAACAGGGGCCGGTTCATCCCGAGCGCCGTCACGGTGGTGACGCCGTAGGCGGCGAACTGGCGCAGCTGCTTCTCGACGTTCTCCCGCGTGTAGCTCTGAGCGCCCGTGGCGGTGCCGGACGTCAGGCCCACGTGGCTGTGGTCGGAGATGAGGCCGGGCAGCAGCGTCTGGCCCTTGAAGTCGATGACCTCCGCGCCCTTGGGCACCTTGACGTTGCTGGCGGGCCCCACGGAGACGATGCGCCCGTCGCGCACCACCACCGCGCCCTCCTCCAGCGGCTTTCCCCCGGTGCCGTCCAGCACCGTCCCGCCCCGGAAGACGACGGCGCGCGAGGCGGCAGGCGCCGCGCTGGCGGACAGCGACAGCAGCGCGAGGGTGAGCAGGGAGGCGGTCAGGGAACGCGTGCGCATGGGGCGGGCTCCTCGGGGGACGAGGAAACCCTAGGAGCGCGTCCGGACGGGGACAACCCTTGCCGTCCGGTGGCTTCGCCACGCCGTCACCTCCGGGGGGCGGAAGTAGAACCGTGGACAGTCGTTCGTGAAGAACGGAGCGTGACGGCCGCCGCCGGCCTTCGACCGCGCGAAGCGCTGCGCCTTGAACGCCCTGCGCGGCTTGATGCTGCCCGGCCTGGCCAGTGCGTGGCCACGCTCGATGTGTCCCAGCACGGCGACGTGCACGGAGGTCCTGGAAGCGGTGGCCTGTCGGGACATGTCACCTCCTTCCGCGAGTGCCTCGAAGGTCCGCGCGAATCGCATTGGAGGTCTCGCCACGCTGGAGCGCCGCTCGGCGGACCGGCACCCGCGCGGGTGCTGGCGGCATGCCCCTGGAAGGCCTGCGGTGCTACAGGCCGGATGCGCGCCGGACGCCTGGCGGGAAATGGACGCCGCATCGCGGCGCATGCGCGACTTCCAGCGGGAATCCCTGCGCCGTGATTATGCTGCCCGACCGATGGATGAACCCGGCCTGCAATATCCCGGAGAAGCCCTGCGCGGGTGGCTCCGGCAGTTCGCCAAGACGCCGCTCGCCGAACCGACGCTGAAGCTGCTGGTCGTGCTGGCGGACACGGTGTTCTTCGCGAGCCTGGGCCGGGAGGAGGGCGAGGCCACGCGCGTGCGCATCGCCTACCACGCGCAGGGGTTGCAGGGCCTGCAGGCGGTGCGCGAGACGGTCTACGTCGGCGGACAGAAGGGCAAGCGCCAGGCCTGGGAGACGCTGCCGCTGGAGCCCAAGTCGAGCATCACCGACTTCAGCGTGGAGGCGCTGGTGAAGCTGGCGCCCGCGGCGAACCTGCCGCGCACGGCGGTGGTGGTGGGGCCGCGCGAGGGCAAGCTGCGCATCCAGGGGCTGGCGCGCCGGGTCGAGTACACGGAGTTCCACGCGGAGGGCGAGGAGGACGTCTTCATCCTCCACGCGCCGGAGCCGGGCCACCTGGTGGTGAGCACGCAGGGGCGCGAGGTGTTCCGCTACGAGCAGGGCGCGCCTGTGCCGCCGGGCCGGCGCGTGGCGTTGCACGATCTGCTCTTCCACGAGGACAGCGCGGTGCGCGCGGCGCTGATGGAGATGTGCTCGACGCTGGTGGAGTCGCTGCCCAAGGTGCAGCCGCTGATGGGCGGCAACCGCGAGTGGTACGTGTCCAACGCGGTGCAGGGGCTCATCCGGAGGATGTCCGGCCTGCACCACGGGGGGCTCATCGCGTTCCTGCCCAAGCAGCACGACGTGGAGCGCTTCCGCACGCGAGGCAAGTACGTCCTGCCGTCGGAGCAGGGCTCGCTGCTGCGCCAGCGCTTGCAGCGCTTCGTGCAGGCGCGGGCGGACCTCATCAACGGCGCGTGGCAGGCGGAGGCCGGCAAGGCGGCGGAGGAGGAAGAGGATCCGGAGCTGAAGAAGGCCGCCGCCGAGCACGACGACAAGGCGACGGAGAGCGACTTCCAGGCGCTGGTGGAGAGCATCGGGCAGTTCACGGCGGTGGACAACGCACTGGTGCTGGGGCCGGAGCTGGAGGTGCTCTGCGCGGGGTATCAGATCGCCATCCCGCGCAGCGGTCCGCCGCAGGTCTTCGAGGCGCGCACGCTCCAGGGGCGGCCCGGGCCGCACTACCCCATCAACCAGCACGGCTCGCGCCACCGGGCCGCGGCGGTCTTCGCGAACCAGCACTCTGGAGCCATCGTCTTCGTGGCGTCCCAGGACGGCCCGCTGCGCTGCCTGCACCGGCCGCCCGGCAAGAAGAAGGTGCTGCTCTGGAGCCTCCTGCTGACCGAGGACTGAAGCCCGACATGCAGCGGCTGGGCAGGGCGCTGCTTCAGCTTGGCAGATGAGGCCGAGGCCCCAGAGATGTTCAGCGCTGGGAAGCCCAGCCAGGCCACCGCCGATTTCACATCGACGCGCCTGGAAAGCCGCTGGACTCCTCCGAAGCAGGCATCGGGAGGACGCCCACCCTCCGCGTCAACGTGGCCACGGTCTTCGCGGAGCTTGCACCCGATGACATCCGACTCTTCGCAGGACTGGGCTCCCATCAAGCACAAGCACCCGAGAAGGCAGGCCAGTACCGTTCCGTGCACGGCATGCGCATCGACCCGTCGCAAGTGGGCGACGCCAAGGTCTTCCGCACCTGGGGTTGGTCCATCGCCCTGACCGTCTCCGAGGACCTCAAGACGGCGCTGGAGCGCACCGGCGCCACCGGCATGGGGTTCATGGAAGTGGAGAGCCGTCCGCGGAGGGAACCCGCCAGGGTCCTGGCACACGCCTCGCATTGTCATGGTACAATCCGAATCATGTCCCAATCCAACTGGAAGCCGCGCCTGAAGCGTTCCGAAGGCCCCCTGTACGGGGCGCTCGTCGACGCGCTCGCGGCGGACATCAGCGCGGGGAGGCTGCGCGCGGGAGACCGGCTGCCCACGCACCGGGAGCTCGCGAGCGCCCTGGGGACCTCCCTGGGAACGGTGACCCGGGCCTACGCGGAGGCAGAGCGGCGGGGACTCATCTGGAGCCAGGTGGGCAACGGGACGTTCGTGAAGAACCTGCGGGAGGGGGACCGCTACTCGCCCCAGCTCGACCGGACGCGCATCGACCTGGGGCCCACGGCGGTGCCCATCGTCCCCGGCGACCTGGGGCACCTGGCGCTCGCCGCCGCGCTTCAACGGCTGGGCGAGCGCGCGGACCTGGGCGCGCTCAGCGGCTATCAGGCGCACGCGGGCACGGAGCCCCAACGGGCGGCGGGGGCTCGCTGGCTGGAGCTCGCGGGCGTGCCGGCGACGAGCGCGAACGTCGTCGTGAGCAGCGGGGCCCAGCACGCGACGTTGATGGCGCTGTCCCTGCTCGCGCACCAGGGCGGCCTGCTGGTGGAGGACGTCACCTATCCCGGCGTCCTCGCCGCCGCGGAGTGGCTGCGGATGCCCACGCATCCGGTGGCGCTGGACTCGGAGGGGCTCGTGCCGGAGGCGCTCGCGGAGGCCTGCCGGAGGAGCCAGGCGCGGGTGCTCTACTGCACCCCCACGAACCACAACCCGACCACCGTCGTCATGCCGTTGAAGCGGCGGCAGGCGCTGGTCGAGGTCTGCCGGGAGTTCGACGTCACCGTCATCGAGAACGGCGCGCTGGCGCCGCTCGTGGCGAAGGCGCCCACGCCCCTGGCCGCCCTGGCCCCCGAGCGCACCTACCATCTGGGGAGCCTGTCCAAGGCGGTGCTGCCCGCGCTGCGCGTCGGCTACCTCCGGATGCCGGAGCCGTCGTCGCGGCAGGCGCTGGAGCACGCCGCCGCGGCGACTGTCTGGTCGGGGGCTCCCCTGCTGAACGCGCTGGCCACGCAGTGGGTGACGGATGGCACGGCCGAATCCCTGCGCGACGCGCGGCGAGCGGAAGCCAGGGCCCGGCAATCCCTGGCGGCGAAGATGCTGCAGGGCCACCCCTATGTCGCGCACCCCAGCGCGTACTTCCTGTGGATGCCCATCCCCGAACATCGCCGCGCCACGGAAGTGGTGGAAGCCGCCGCCGCACGCGACGTGCTGCTCGGCCCGGCGCACCTGTTCGCGGCCCGTCCGGGCCAGGCTCCCAATGCGCTCCGGGTGTCGCTGGGCGCGGCCAGCTCCCGCGAGGAACTGGAGCGAGGCCTGAAGACGCTGGCCGAGCTTCTGAGCGCCACGTCCCCGACACCGCGGCGCCTCGCCTGACGTCGTTCCCCTCGTTCCCGGAGCTCCCCATGACGCCTTCCCTGTCCCACCGCGGTGGTGGATTCCTGTCGCGTGCGCGCCTCGTGCTCGTCCTCATGGGGCTCGCCGTCCCCTGGGTGACGGCAGGGGCGGAGGAAGCCGGGGACACGCTCCAGGCGCGGCTGGACTTCTCTGAAGCCTCGTTCCATTGGGCGGAGCGGATCCGAGACACGCTGACACCGCCCCGGTGGCTGCCCGAGGGCGACCGGTTCATCTACTGGTCCAGGGTCGAGCCCTACCGGGAGACGTGGGTCCTGGTGGATGCGCGGCGGCGCACCCAGCAGCCCCTGCTGGACGCGGAGTCCCTGCGCGCCCAGCTCACGGCGCTGCTCGGAAAGCCCGGGGCGCTGCCCGCCGTCGTCCCGTTCAAGCTCACGCCCGATGCGAAGGGCATCGTCTTCACCGTCCAGGGCCGAGCGTTCTCGCTGGGCCTCACCGACAAGCGACTCGTAGCGCTCGAGCCCACGCATCCGGCCGCGCTGTCGCTCGCGCCCGGCAACAGCGTGTCGTCGGACGGAGGGCGAGTCGCGGCACAGCGGGGCACGGGGTTCGCGGTGGTGGACGCGAAGGGCGCGACGCTTCTGGAGCGCACCGGCACGGAGGACTCGCCCTGGCGGCTGCCCGAAGCCGCGTGGTCTCCCCAGGGGCGGTTCCTCGCGGTCTGGCGCGACGACATGCGGGGCATGCACCGGATTCCGGTGGTCGACTCCAGCACCCCGCTGGAGAAGGTGACGTGGGTCCCCTACTCCAAGACGGGCACGCCGCTGATGCGCTCGGAGCTGCACTTCGTCACGGTGGAGTCAGGACAGGTGACACCCGCGCCGGGCGACGCGGAGGAGCACTACGCCTGGTTCGCGGGCTGGCGCCCGGATGGGCGTGAAGCGCTGGTGCTCCAGCTCTCCCGGGATGGAAAGCGATTGGACCTGGTGGCGGTGGACCCTGCGACGGGCCAGCGCCGCCGCGTGCTGCGAGAGGAGCGGAAGGAGACCTTCGTGGGGGCGTTGGACTTCGCGATGGAGGGCTGGTCACAGCAGGTGAAGCCGCTGCCGGACCACCGGCACTTCCTCTGGATGTCCGAGCGCGACGGCTGGCGTCACGTCTACCTGTATGACGACTCCGGCAAGCTCGTGCGCCAGCTCACCCGGGGCGCGTTCCCGGTCCACTCCGTGGTGGGCATCACACCGGAGTCGGATGCCATCTTCGTGGTGGCCTCCGCGGAGCCCAAGGCCCCCTATGACCGGCGGGTGTACCGCGTGGGCATGTCAGGCGGGGCGCTGAAGTCCCTGACGCCCGAGCCCGGAGTGCACCGGCCCGAGCTGTCCCCTTCCACGCGCTACTTCGTGGACGGGCACTCCAGCCGCGAGCAGCCCCGGGTCTGGGACGTGGTGTCCACGGAGGGGCGTCCGTCCTTCCGCTACGCGAAGGCGGACACGCGAGCGCTGGCGGAGCTGCACTACACGCCGCCGGAAGGCATCACGGTCAAGGCCGCGGACGGCGTCACGCCGCTCCACGGAGTGCTCTACATGCCGTGGAACTTCGATCCGAAGAAGCGCTACCCGGTCATCGACGTCATCTACGCGGGGCCGTTCACGACGATGGTGCCGTGGAGCTACGTGGGCTCGTATGAGTCGCGCTTCGCGCATTCGCTGGCGCAGCTCGGGTTCATCGCGATGGTGCTGGACGCGAGGGGCACGCCGGGACGCGGCAAGGCGTTCCAGGACGTGAACTACGGCCGGGTGGGCCAGACGGAGATTCCGGATCATGTCGCGGCGCTGAAGCAGGCGGCGGCCAGCCGGCCCTACATGGACCTGGAGCGGGTGGGCATCCAGGGTCACTCCTGGGGTGGCTACTTCGCGCTGCGAGGCATGTTGACGGCGCCGGAGTTCTTCAAGGCGGGCTACGCGGGAGCACCGGGAGCCCTGACAGAAGAAGCCATCATCAACGAGCCGAACATGGGCCTCGTGTCAGAGAATCCGGAAGGCTACGCGGCGGGGTCCAACGAAGCGCTGGCGGACAAGCTCCAGGGAGCGCTCAAGCTGATGCACGGAACGAGCGACGTGAACGCATCGCTGTCCACGACGATGCGGATGGCCCAGGCGCTGGTGCGCGCGAACAAGCACTTCGACCTGCTGCTCATGCCCGGCGAGGACCACAACCCCCGAGGCCGGTACTACCTGGATGATGTGCGAAGGTTCTTCCTGCGGGAGCTCGGCGAGCCCCGGTGAGGAGGCACGCATGACGAGGCCGGGCTGGTTACTGCTGCTGGGCTTGCTCGTCTCCGGCTGCGCGACGACGCGGGTCGTGCGCCTGGAGCTGGACAACGGCGAGCGGGTCGTCATCACACCTCGGGAGGAGGAAGGCGCGTCGCCCTCCGAGGCCCGGCTGGACGAGGACGACTTCGCGAAGGCCGTGAGGACGCTCGCGAGGGACGTGCGCCCCTCCTCCCGTCCCTTGCGGCAGGCACGCGAGCTGTTCGGCCTCCCGGAGCGCAGCGGCCTGTTCGGCTTCAGTCAGAGGACGCGGCGAATCATCCCCCTGGGTGAAGAGGAGGCTCGGGACCTGCGCCTGCTCGACGCCTCGGACGACCTGACGCATGGCTACGAGCAATGGTGCGACAAGCGGCGCAAGCAGCCGGGAGACTGCCTGCGCCTGCTGGACGAAGGGCCCTTGCTGGGCAGCGACGGTCGCTATGCGCTGGCCATGGCCATCGCCATGGACTCCGTCTGGAACGAGACGGCCGAGGCCCTGGAGGGCATCGCCAGCCCCCAGGCCGTCATGGCCACGCTGACCTCCACCGTGACGATGTACCTGCTGCTGTGGGCCATGCCGGAGCCCGTGTCCAAGGGACTCGCCGCCCTCATCACCGCCACCGCCATGGCCTATCTGGGCGTAGACACCGTGTGGAGCCTCCTGGATGGCTGGGTGTCGCTGGTGCGCCTCGTGGACCAGGCCACCACGTTCGTCCAGGTGCGTGACGCGGGCGAAGCCTACGGCGCGGTGCTGGGCAAGAACGCCGCGCGCGTCTTCGTCATGCTGGCCGCGGCGGCGATTGGCAACACCGCGGGGCTCGCGATGAAGGCCCCCACCCTGCCAGGCTCCGCGCAGGCCGCGGTCGCGGTGCAGACGCAGGCGGGCCTCCAGTTCGTGGCCATGGGAGGCGTGCGCTCCGTGGCCATGACGGCCGACGGCTTCACCGTCGCGCTGGCCCCCAACGCGGTGGCGATGTCATCGCGGCCCGACAAGCCCCAGCGCCACCACCTGGCCACCATCCGCAACGAGAAGTCTTCGAGGAACGGCGGGCCGTGGACGCCGCTCTTCCGGCGCATCTTCAAGAAGGCGGGCATGGATCTGAAGGACCCCGAGAACATCGTCGAAGTCCCTGGCCACCGAGGCCCCCACCCCAGAGCGTACCATGACCTAGTATTCCAACGGCTGGTGTTGTTCACAAGGGAATGTCGCACCGTGGTGCAATGCCGTGAAGCACTCACTGGCGCGCTGCGGGAACTGGCGGAAGAGGCCGCGACGCCTGGAACTCTCATCAACAAGCTTCTGACCGTGAAGTGAAACAAGGACGCTAGCACTCGATGGCTACCCGTTACTTTGACCTTGGGATGGATGTTCAGGAAGGAATCTGGGTTCTCGACCCACCCTGGAACGACCTCCGTCAAGAGGAAGAAGACCCGTGGATGTTTACTCGAGGGGTTCCCGTCCAGGTCCAAGGGCCGCTGAGCGTTCCCGTCGTCGAGCCAGGCAAGCCGCTGGATTTCTCCTGGATTGCCTTCGGGATGACGCCTGTCATCCACATCAAGCTCGCCAACGTCTTGCTGGAGCATGCGGCAAATGAGGTTCAACTCATC
>JAFADT010000467.1 GCA_023424585.1 Pseudomonadota bacterium | reverse complement strand
GGGAAGAGTCTTAAGCGGGTCCTAAGGCCCGGGGGTGACGCGTTTTTGCAATCCAGGCGCGGGCGCCTGGCGTATCTGTCCGGCCACCAGCCAAGGGAGCGGATATCCATGATGAAGCGCGCGAGTGGCCCTTTCGACGTCAAGCTCACCCCCATGCCGCCAGAGGCGGACGCGGTGGAGGCGGCTCCAGGCCGGATGACGCTCGACAAGCGCTTTCACGGCGGGCTGGAGGCCACGAGCCAGGGGCAGATGCTCGCGGTGCGGGCGCAGGTGGACGGGTCCGCGGGGTACGTGGCGATGGAGCGCGTCAGCGGCACGCTGGACGGCCGAAGCGGCACCTTCGCGCTCCAGCACTCCGGGACCATGACGCGCGGTGCGCCCCAGCTGGTCATAACGGTAGTGCCGGACTCCGGAACCGGCGAGCTCACGGGGCTCGCCGGTTCGATGACCATCGACATCGCGCCGGGCGGGAAGCACTCCTACGACTTCCAGTACACCCTGCCCGACGCGCCGTGACTCACGGTGCGCAGTAGCGGACCGCCTGGAGGGTGTGGGCCTCCGGGCGCTCCGTGGAGGTCATGACGAGCGCCCCCATCCAGTGCTCCGGCAGCTCTTCCAGCATCACCCACTGCGCGTACCGGTGCAGGGGCATGAGGTCAGCTCCGGGCGACAGGTCCTTCGCGGTGCCCCCCTGCCCCAGGGCCCAGAAGCGGCCCCGCCACCCGAACGAGGAGTCGCCGCCCTGCGGGTCCCTGGACACGGAGAGCCACGCCGCCTCAAGGCCACGGGCCGTCACCGCGGCCCCGTACCAGGGAACTTCCTCCGGAGTCGTCACGGCCAGGGTGCGCGTGGTCCCTTCGCCGAAGAGATTCCCCAGGACCTTCAGCGCGCGCTCCCCGCCCGCCACGCTGCGCAGCACGATGGCAGGGGAGTCCAAGGCCCCCCCTGCCACCGCGCCCAGGTCCACGAGCCGGGCCGTCGGACTCTCCTCCACGGAGAAGGTCCGCTCCTCGCCCACGGGTTGCAGGCTGGCATCGAGGTGCTGGAGCCGCAGCAGCCCTTCGGAAGCGCCTTCCTTGAGCTCCTGTGCCAGCACGAGGAAGCCACCGTCGCGCAGCCCCATCACGTCCACGCCGTGGAGCACCTTGTCCTGCGCGAGCACCTGCATCAGGACGCGAGGAGCCACCACGGTCTGGCCGTCGAGCTCCGTGAGCGTGCCCCACAGCTCGCGGCCAGCGGTGCCCAGGGAGGCATCCCGCCATGCCGCGAAGACCCGCGTCCCGTCCGCCGACACGGCCGCCGCGGTGGCCCTGTCCCCGACGGCCTGGTCGAAGAGGAGCGCGCCGCCCTCGGGCTCACCCTGGCGGGTCACGCGATGGCCCTGCTCGTCCAATAGGAGGAGGTGGCCCCGGGTGTGGTCGCCGCCCGGCCCCGCTGACGCGTAGTACAGCGCGGGCCCCTGGGACGTGCGCAGCAGCCGGGTGCTCACCGAGTCCAGCGACGAGGCATCCTGGACCTCCACCGGGATCTCCGTGGTGCCAAGTGGAGTCAGCGCGGTATCCAGCCGGATGACCCGGACCACCGCCTCCCTGTCGAAGACCGCCGCCAGGATTCCGTCCGTCACCCGGACGCTGCTGATCCGGCCCCCATGCGGGGGCAATCCCAGCGACGCGACCTGGGACCAGGTCGGAGGGTCCGTCACCCCGTCGCAGTCGTTGTCCAGCCCGTCGCAGCGCGTCTCCGTGGCCTCGTAGTCAGCGCCATACGAGCGCGCGGTGCACACCGGCTCGTAGGCCCCATCCACCACGGCCCGCCGGGCCCCCGCGCAGACGCCTTGCGCCTTCTCACAGGGCAGCGGTTCCCCCAGTGAGCCCGCGTCTGTTCCTGCATCCGAGGTCCCCGCATCCACGGTCCCCGCGTCCGGAAGCGGATTCGCTGGCGGATCCGAGTCCTCACATCCCCCCAGAGCCCCGCTGCCCACCGCCAGCACCACCGCCCAAAGCCTTGTCCATCTCATCCGAACTTCCATCATCCCCTCTTTGGCGAGCTGACATTCGGCCTCGCCAGGGGACAAAGCCTAATCCATTTCGAGTTCAAGAATGCACAGGTCATGCACTCCCTCTCACTCGAAGCCAAGACAGGGCTTGAAGAGCCGCGAACCAGGCGCCTCCCGCGAGCACATGGCGCAGGTGGTTCATCCGGCCCCACCGCGTCGCGGTCTCCACGGCCTCCGTCCTCCAGCGCGCGCGACGAGGCACATCCCTTCTCGGGAGGAAAGATTCGGCCCGGCGCACGTAGAAGAGGATGAGCCCCTTCCCAGGCACCCCACCATGGCCCGCCCCAAGAGTCCCCGCTTCTGGATCCTCCTCACCGTCGGAGGCGCCTGCGCGTTCTGCTGTACCGGCACCCTGGGGCTCATGGCCCTGGGCTTCTTCGCGGGGAGCGACAGCGCCACGCCCGGAGCATCCGACACGGTGAGCAGGGCCCGCGGCGGGACACCCGGGGAGCCCGGTGGCTTCGCATTCAACGCGCCAGCGGGCTGGAAGACACAGGAGGACGGACGGTTCATCGTCGAGTGGAACGACCGGGGCGACACCCTGGGCGTGGAGGCGCTCCGGCTGCCGAGCGTGCCCGGGCTCGACGATGGCGAGGGCAAGCTCGCGCGGATGTGGCAGGAGCGCGTGGGCGCGGACTGGAACGACGTGAAGCCGGACCCGCTGGTGATGCGGCGCTTCATGGCCAACGGCGCCCGCGCCTTCTTCACCGCCGCGGTGGTGCGCGCGAAGCACAACGGCCGGGACTTCCGCGTGAGCCTCTACCTGGTGGAGGCGGGCGACCGCCTGGAGCCGCTGGTGTTCATCCAGAGCTTCATGACGCCCGGGGGCGTGGGCGAGCACCTGTCGGCGTCGTACTCCTGGAGCACGTCCTACGCCCGGGTGGAGGAGGCGCTGAAGGGCGTGCGCGGAAGCCCCGTGGGCTTGCCGCTGGTGGACGACGCGGAGGTGGTGGGCCACTTCCTCCACGACAGCGGCACCAGCGCCCAGTGGGTCAATACCTATACAGGAAGCACCACGATGACGGCGGTCTCCGGCCGCACCGAATACACCTTCGGTGCGAACCACTCGTTCCAATACAAATACGCGGGCGCGTCCGGGCAGGTGGGCGCCATGAAGTTCGGCTCCGAAAGCGACCAGGGCACCTGGAGCGTGAATCACGACGTGCTGACGGTCACCGGCGCCCGCTGGACGCGGAGGTTCCTGCTCATGGGGGCCGCGCGCTCGCCGGAGGGCAAGCGCACGCTCCACCTGATGCGCGACAACGGAGGCTGGTCGCTGGCGCCGGGCGCCATCGGGCAGAACGGCGAGCTGTACGTGGCGGCGGACTGAGCCTCCACCGGGCCGGTGACACCGCCAGGAAGCGCCGGTGTTCCATCCGCCGGCCGGACTCGCCGGCCCTTCGCTCACAGGAGCTGGAACATGGCGGTCCTGCACCGCGGACTGCGGCTGGGGATGGCATTGCTCGCGAGCGTCACGGCCCCCGCCTGCGGGCCGGAGACGCCAGCGGGAACCGCGCCGGAGGTGAGCGAGTGGGAGCTGGAAGCGGCGCACCCGCCCCTGCCACCGCTGAACCGCGAGGCGCTGCGCCAGGCCATCGCGGGGCTCCCCAACGCGGAGGTGTCCGGCGCGCTGGTCCGGGTGAGCGGCGCGGACGGACGCTGGCTGGGCACGTCCGGCGTGGCGGACCTCCGCACCGGCGCCCCGGTGCCCGCGGACGCGCGCTTCCGCATCGGCAGCATGACGAAGACGTTCACGGCCACCGTCGTGCTGCAGCTCGCCGCCGAGGGGCGCGTGGACCTGGACCGGCCCGTCCAGGACGCCCTGCCGCGCCTGCTGCCCGCGGGCGTCTACGCGCCCATCACCGTGCGCCAGTTGCTCAATCACACGCATGGCCTGCCCGGCGTGCCGGTGCCCCAGAAGGACCCGGACTGGTTCTTCCAGAACCGCTACCGGCGCTTCAGCCCCCGGGAGCTCGTCGCGCTGGCGCTCCCACAGGGCCCGCGCTTCGCTCCGGGCACGCGGCAGGAGTACGGCAACATCGGCTACATCGTCGCGGGGCTGCTCATCGAACAGGTGACGGGCCGGCCCTACGGGGACGCGGTGCGCGAGCGCATCCTGCGGCCGCTGCACCTGCGCGACACCTTCGTGCCCGGCACTGACGTGACGATTCCCGGGCGCCACGCCCGAGGCTACGAGGAGGTCGCGCCGGAAGGGACAGCATGCCCGGCGGGGGCCATCACGGCTGGCTCGCGCTGCCTGGTGGACGTCACCGAAGCCAGCCAGTCCGTGCCCTGGGCCGCCGGAGAGATGATCTCCACCACGGAGGACCTGGACCGCTTCCTCGTCGCGCTCTTCCAGGGACGGCTGCTGCCACGCAAGCAGCAGGAGGAGCTGTTCACCGTCCCGGACGTGCCCGCCGCGGGAGGCGGCAGCGCCAGCTACAGCGCGGGCCTCACCCGCTTCGACATCAACGGCGTCACGCTCTGGGGCAAGAGCGGCGACCGGCACGGCTACAACAACGGGATGGGCGCCACGCGGGACCTGCGCAGGCGCCTCGTCTTCTCGGTCAACACGCTCCACATGGGCGGAGCGCAGCCGGACATCGCCGCGCGGATCATCTCCGCGGCGCTGCAGGGGCCCTCCCAACCCTGAGAGGGCCGCGGGAGGGCGCCTACTTCTTCACGGCGGACTTCGCCTTCGCCTGCTCCGCCTGCTTCTTGAGCGCGAGCAGCGTCCCGCGGGCCCGCTGCGTGGACTTGCGGCGCAGGCCAGGGTCGTACTCGATGGCCTTGCCCAGGTCCTTCAGCCCCTCCGGCACCTTGCCGCGCCGCAGGAGGATCTCCCCGCGGCCCACCAGGGCGTCCACGTTGGAGCTGTTGAAGCGCAGGGCCTGGTCGTACTCCGCGAAGGCCTCATCCACGCGGTCCGCCGTCATGTACGCGGCGCCCAGCTGCGCGCGGAACACCGTGTCGTGCGGCGAGGCGGCCACCAGGCCCTCGAAGATCTGCAGCGCGACCTTCGTGCGGCCCGCCTGGAGCATCTGGTGGCCCGTGGCGGCGTACTTGTAGAGCCGCTCGTTCGTCATCCCGAGGAACTGCCCCAGCGTCACCTCTCCCCGGATGAGCTCCTCCGTCAGCGGCGGTCCATCCACGGGCCCGTCCTTGGGGGACTCGGCCTTCTTGCTCACGGACTTGCTGCTCACCGCCTTGCTGCTCACGGGCACCTCACGCCGGGGGACCTGGTGCAAGCGTCCCCCGAAGCCAGCGGGTTACGGTCAGACGAACAGGTTGCGCTTGACGATATCATTCAAGCGGCCGACGTCGTCGAGCGCGCTGAACATGCTCTTCACGCTGTCGAAGGCCTTCTGGATGCCCTCGCGGTGGTCGTCCTTGTCGTACTTGCCCAGGTCGTCCGTGCCCGTGAACGGGTTGAAGCCCAGCGCCTGGGTGTTGCCCAGCGCGTTGAACGTCTTGGTGACGGCCTCGGTGGCCTTGGTCAGCGCGTTGTCGCGCGTCGCGTCGAAGGTCGCCTTGGTGAACGTGGCCGAGTTCGTCTTGCCGTCCGCGCTGGAGATGGCCTTCTCGCTCAGCGTCATGAAGTCGCCGGTCTTGAACTTGTCCACCGTGCCGTCGTTGCCCGTCACCTCGCGGCCGACGTAGGACCAGGAGGCCGTGGAGTCGCCCATGTTCAGGCGGTCCTCGAAGTGCTTGGTGGTGAAGTCCGCCGAGGTCTCCCAGCCGTCCTTCGTGATCTGCCCGACCTTGCCCTTGCCCTTGTCGATGTCCGTGACCTGGATGTGGTCGTCGCCGCAGGTGATGTCCAGCTGGCCCGTCACCGTCATCCCGTTGCCGTACGGCACGGTGCCCACGTGGATCTGCGTGCCGTCCCCCAGCACGAAGGTGGTGTCGCGCTTGAAGTCGAACTTGCCGCCGTCGCTCTCATCGACGTGCGGGTCGCCCCAGATGCGGGTGCTCTTGCCGTCCGGGCCGGAGATCTTCCACTCCTGCTTGCCCAGCTGCTCGATCTTGTAGCCGCCCGGCGTGGTGATGACGCCGTTGTTGTCCACCTTGAGCTTGTCCGCGGGGCGCATCAGCGCCTCCCACTTCGGCGCCTCCGAGGGGAAGGCCCCGCTCGTCGAGGCCCCCTGCTGGGTGTCCGCGGGCGCCTGGCCCGTCACGAACGAGCTACCGTCCGCGGTCTTCGTCGCGGTGGCCGGCTGCGCGGAGGCCTGCTTCAGCTGCGCTTCGATGAGCGACAGCGCCTCGTTGGCCGTCGACTCGATGAGCTTCAGGTTCTTCGCCAGCTCCGCCTCGCTCAGGCCGGGAGCGTTGGTGTTGGCCTGGAGGACTCGCGGGCTGCTGCCGGTGGAGGTGATGCCAGCCATGTTTTCCCCTCGGTGATGGGCGCCTCGGACGGCGCGGAATGTCTAAAGCGGGATTATCCCGCGTCCGCGATCAGAAGTTGTGCCTACACGGTGAATTCCAGCGGAGCGGGAACCCCGGCGCCAGCCCCGGGGAGAGGGCCGGCGCCATCCCCGCGAAACTACTGGTTTTCCAGGGCGGTCCGCAGGCCGGTGAGGAAGGCGTACTTGATGGCGGTGGCGTTCTGCTTGTCCTTCACCATCTCGTGGGCCTTGTCCATCCAGGCGTTGATCTCCGCCTGGCTGGGGCTTCGGCCGTTGGGCCCCAGGACCTCGCGGAAGGCCTCGGAGAGCAGGCGACGCAGGGTGCCATCATCCGTCTTGTCCAGGCCGTCGCGGGCCTCGCGCATCATGGACGGCAGGTTCATCTTCACCCCGGTGGCGTTCATCTTGTCGTCGTCCACCAGCTTCCGGGCCTTCTGGGTCCACGTGTCCAGCTCACCGGCGTTGGGCTCGCGGCCGTAGGTGTCCTTGAAGGCGTCCTTCACCAGGTTGCGCAGGGTGCCGGTGTCGGTCTTGTCCAGGCCGTCGCGCACCTCGCGCATCATGGACGGCAGCGTGGTCTTCACCCCGGTGGCGTTCATCTTCTGCTCGTCCACCAGCTTCTTGGCCTCGCCCTCCCAGCGGGACAGCTCGCTGGCGGAGGGCTCGCGGCCGAAGGTGCTCTTGAAGGCGTCCTTCGCCAGGTTGCGCAGGGTGCCGGCGTCGGTCTTGTCCAGGCCGTCGCGCACCTCGCGCATCATGGACGGCAGCGTGGTCTTCACCCCGGTGGCGTTCATCTTCTGCTCGTCCACCAGCTTCTTGGCCTCGCCCTCCCAG
>JAFADT010000448.1 GCA_023424585.1 Pseudomonadota bacterium | reverse complement strand
GCGCCCACGGCCCCCGAGTCCGCCCCGGCGGTGGGCACGTGAACGCGGCCCGGCTCTGGCGCGTGGCGCGCACGGAGTGGCGCCACCAGACACGGCGCCCGCTGTTCTGGGTGCTGCTCGTGCTGCTGGTGGCGGTGGTGTGGGGCGTGTCCTCGGGCAACGTCACCATCGACGCGGGCAGCACGGAGGTGGGCGGCAAGAAGGCGTGGATCACCAGCGCCTTCGCCGTCGCGCAGACGGTGCTGCTGCTCACCTTCCTGGTGTTCACCTTCTTCGTGTCCGTGGGCGCGGGCATGGCCGTCATCTCCGACGACGAGTCCCGCGTGCAGCCGCTCCTGCACACCACGCCGCTGACGCCCGCGGAGTACGTGTGGGGCAAGTTCGCGGGCGTGCTGGGCGCGTACGTGTTGGCGCTCGGGTGGATGATGGGGCTGCTCGTCTTCTTCCACCACGTCGTGCCGGCGGGCGCGGACGCGGAGTTCCGCGGCCCCTTCGCGTGGGGGAACTACGTGGGCGCCGCGGTGTGGTTCGGCCTGCCGCTGGTTGTCTTCATGGCGGGCATGGCCTTCGCCACGGGCGAGCGCACGCGCCGCGCGGTGCCGGTGTACTTCCTGCCGGTGGGGCTGTTCTTCCTCTGCGCCTTCTTCCTCTGGGACTGGTCCCCCGGCTGGCTGGACCCGCGCGTGAACCGGCTCCTGATGGCGCTGGACCCCGGCGGCTTCCGGTGGCTCACGGAGACGTGGATCAAGGTGGACCGGGGCGTGGACTTCTACAACACGCAGCCCGTGGGGCTGGACGCCCTCTTCGTCGCCAGCCGCTTCGTGCTCATGGCCCTGGGCCTGGGCGCGGTGGCCTGGAGTGAGCGTCACTTCCGCCGCGCGCTCCGGGGCGAGGTGCGCACGAAGGCCCCGCGCAAGGGTGGGGTCCTGGACGTGCCTCCCAGGCAGGTGGCGCTGTCGCACGCGGAGGCGCCCTTGGCCGCGCTGCGCATGGGGGTCCGCCCGCCGCGCTACGGGGCGGGGCTGTGGACGGTGGCGCGCGCGGAGGGGCGGGGCCTGCTGTCGCAGCCGGGGCTCTACCTGTTCCTGCCGCTCCTGATGTTGCAGATGGTGTCCCAGGGCGCCACGGCGGTGGGCCCCTTCGACACGAGCCTGCTGCTGGTGCCCGGCCGCTTCGCGGTGCGCACGATGGGGCAGGCGTCCGTGCTCGTGTGTCTGTTGTTGATGTTCTACGTGGTGGAGTCGCTGGAGCGCGAGCAGGCCTCCCACTTCGCACCCATCCACGACGCGACCCCGGTGCGCACGCTGTCGGTGCTGCTGGGCAAGGCGCTGGCGAACAGCCTGGTGGCGGTGGCGCTGCTCGGGGCCATGGCACTCGCGGGCACGCTGGTGCAGGTGTCCCAGGGGAAGGTGCCGCTGTCGCTGACGCCGTACGTGCTCGTGTGGGGGCTGCTGCTGTTCCCCACGTTCCTCCTGTGGACGGGCTTCATCCTGGCCGCGCGCGCCGCGACGGGGGGCCGCTTCGGCACCTACGCGCTGGCCCTGGCGGCGCTGGGCCTCACCGGCTACCTGTCCGTGCGGGGCGAGCTCACCTGGGTGACGAACTGGCCGCTGTGGGAGGCGGTGCGGTGGACCGACCTGGGCGCCTTTCAGATGGACCGCGCCGCGCTGGTGCTCAACCGCGTGGCCGCGCTGGGCGGGGCCGTCTTCTTCACCGCGCTGGCGGTGCGCCTGGATGGCCGGCGCGTCCGCGACCCGGTGACGACGCTGGAGGGCCTGAAGCCCTCGGGCCTCGCGCGCGGACTGCGGCGGCTGGCGCCGTACCTGGCGGTGCCGGGGGTGGCGCTGACGTGGCTGGGCCTCCTGGTGGGGCAGGGCCACCAGGGCGCGGCGGCGAAGAAGCGCGCGAAGGAGTACTGGCAGAAGAACCTGGCGACGTGGAAAGACGCGCCGCAGCCCATGCTGGCGGACGTGGACCTGGACGTGGACCTGGAGCCGGAGGCGAGCGCCTTCCGCATGAAGGGCACGTACACGCTGATGAACCGGCACGCCGTGGCGCTGCCGCGCTTCGCCCTCAGCGGCGGCGATGGCTGGACGGACGTGCGCTGGACGCTGGAGGGCCAGGACGTGACGCCGGAGGACCGCGCCGGGCTGTATGTCTTCACGCCGTCCACGCCGCTGGCGCCCGGGGCGACGGTGACGGTGGGCTTCCAGTACGCGGGCCACGTGCCCGCTGGTGTGTCCCGCGCGGGCGGCGAGCTCAAGGAGTTCATCCTCCCCTCGGGCGCGGTGCTCACCAGCGAGACGCCCACGTTCGCGCCGGTGGTGGGCTACGAGGAGGAGCGCGGCATCGACCCGAAGGAGAACCGCTACGAGCCGCGCGTGTACCCGGACGACTTCTACGAAGGGCCCACGGAGTCCGCGTGGGGCAGCAACATGCCGTTCCCCTTCCGCATCCGCGTCAGCGGTCCGGAGGCCTACACGCTCAACTCCGTGGGCGTGCGCGAGAGCGACACGGTGAAGGACGGCCGCCGCACCACCGTGTGGCGGAGCGACTACCCGGTGAGCTTCTTCAACGTCATCGCGGGGAGGTGGACCCGCGTGGAGGGCGCGGGCGCGGTGGTGTTCCACGACCCGGCGCATGGCTACAACGTGCCGGAGATGATGCGGGGGCTGGAGGCCGCGCGCCGGTACTACTCGGAGTGGTTCCACCCGTTCCCGTGGGCGGAGCTGAAGCTGTCCGAGTTCGCCGGCCTGGCCAACTACGCGCAGGGCTTCCCCACGGACATCACCTTCTCGGAGTCCATCGGGTTCCTCACGCGCACCACGCCCGAGTCGAACGCGGTGCTGCTCGTCACCGCGCACGAGGCCGCGCACCAGTGGTGGGGCAACCTGCTCATCCCCGGCAAGGGCCCCGGCGGCAACGTGCTGTCGGAGGGGATGTCGCACTACTCGGCGCTGAAGCTCATCGAGCAGCTCGACGGGCAGGAGGCGCGCCGCCAGACCGCGAAGCGCATGGAGGAGCGCTACGGCAAGGACCGCCGCGTGGACGCGGAGCAGCCGCTGGTGAAGCTGGACGGCTCGCGCGACGGCGACACGGTGGTCCTCTACGAGAAGGGCGGGTGGACGTTCTGGATGCTGGAGGACCTGATGGGCCGCGACGCGATGCACGCGGGGCTTCAGGCCTTCCTGCGGCAGTCCATGAACAACGCGGACCACCCGGTGCTGCAGGACCTCCTCGCGGTGATGCGCCCCTTCGCTCCCTCGCCGGAGGCCTTCGATCGGTTCACCCGGCAGGCCTTCTTCGAGGTCGTGGTGCCCGAGTACCGCGTCACCGACGCGCGCGTGACGAGGTCCGGCGGCCAGTGGGTGACCACGGCGACGGTGACGAACGTGGGCACGGGCCGCATGCCCGTGGAGGTGGCGGTGACGAAGGCAGGGGCGTCCGCCGCGCCCGCGGGCTTCGCGGAGGCCGTGACGCGCGTGGAGCCCGGCGCGGGCGAGTCCGCGCAGGTGACGCTGCGCTCGGAGTTCGAGCCGGAGCGGCTGGTGGTGGATCCGGACGTGCGCGTGCTCCAGCTGCGCCGCGAGCAGGCCCAGGCGAAGCTCACGCTTCCGTGACACGGTGACACGCATGCTCCGGCCGCTGGGACACGAAGCTCACGCTTCCGTGACACGGTGACACGCGTGCTCCGGCCGCTGGGAAACGGTGTCACGAGATGGGACGCCACCGGCGCGTCGCTCCCTCTGGGGGCGGCTGGCACAGCGGTTGCCATGGGAGTCTTCCGGCACGGCGGGCCCTGGGGGTCCGGCTTCATGACGGGGGTTCATCCGATGGTCGCAGCGCAGTGGAAGCTGGGGGTGTCGTTGGCGCTGGTGTCAGCGGTGGCGTTCGCGGAGGAGGGCATCACGACAGGGTCGTTCCCGGTGGAGCGGCGCAACGTGGTGACGGTGTCCCTCCCCATCCAGGGCCTCGACGGCCAGGTGTCGCTCGAGGGCGAGCGCGTGCTGGGCGAGCGCTTCTCGGTGGGTCTGGGCGTGTTCGCGGCCCTCACCCACAACCGGTCGCGGCAGGACGTGGTTGGGGGGAGCACCGCCCTGGGCTACGACTCCACCACCTATCACTTCGGCCTGGCGCCCGGCGTGCGCTTCTACCTGACGGGCCGGGCGCCCCAGGGCCTCTGGCTGTCCCCGCGCCTGGAGGTGGCCGTGGGCGGGAATTCCTACTCACGGGTGCCGGAGAGCGAGGGCGTGGGCGCCTCGCTGTTGGACAACAACTCGGACACCTGGTCCCTGGGGGGAACGGCGATCCTGGGCTACAGCGTGGTGCTGGAGCCCGGCTTCACGGTGCAGGGCGGCGTGGGCCTGGGTGCCCGGCGTGAGGCGAACTCCTATGACATCGGCGCCCTGCTGGGGCCCGTGGGTGAAGCGAGCACGACGCGGGTCCACGAGTCGAGCTGGCGCCTCACCCAGCGCATCGTGGTCAACCTGGGCTGGGCCTTCTGACGTCAGGGCGCGTGGGCCTGCGTGCTCACGGTCCACGGTGTGCGGGTGGCGTCCACCCACAGGAGCTGGAGGTCCCAGCTGCCGGGCGCGGCCCCGGGCGTGTCGGTGGCGACGGCGAAGGCGCGCGTGTCCGGCTGGGGCGTCACGGAGAAGCTCGTGCGCGGCGCGCGGTTGGCGTCGTTGGACGGCACCACCCCCAGCGTGACGGTGCCCCCGGAGGGCAGCGGCAGGCCGTCCTGCGCGGTGGCGGAGGCGAAGGGCACGTCGAGGAACGGCGCGTCCGGCAACACGCGGCGCTCCGAGCCCAGCGGGCCCACGTCCACGGCGGGCGTGTCCGCCGCCGCGTGCACCCAGCGCAGGCGCAGGTTGGTGGGGTCGCTCGCGAAGCGCTCCGTGAGGGGCAGCAGCGTGAAGGGCGGCGCCGCGGGCCGGGGCGGCGCGAGGTAGCCCGCGGCGACCATCAGGTAGCGCTCGCCGGGGACGAGCGTGGGCGTCGTCACCGTCACCACCGGCGCGCCCGTGGGGCGCTCCGTCCCGGGCGCGGCGGCGAAGAAGTCCAGGGTGTACGCGCCCGGCGGCACCTGGAGCGGCGAGGTCAGCGCGCCATGGGCGAGGCCGCCGGACAGCTCGCGGTCGCTGGCGAAGAGGTCCAGCGCGGGCGCGTCCGGCGACGCGTGCAGCACGTACACCGTCGGGTCCTGCCGGAGGATGGCCAGCGTGCCGTCGCGCCCCGCGGTGAGCAGCGAGAAGCCGTCTCCCGCGCGCGCGGGCGCGGACATCAGGCCCGTGGCGACGATGAGCGTGTCGGTGCCGGAGCCGGCCGCGGGCACGGTGAACGACGTCAACGCCTGGCCGTCCGCGCGCAGGCCCACCTGGAACGCGGCGCCCGAGGGCAGCGCCAGCGCCTCCTCTCCCGAGTCCTGGAAGCGCGCGAGGGACTCCACCTCCACCGAGCCGTCATTGCCCAGGTCCACGCCCACCGTCGGCGCGTCCGTACCGGCGTTGACGATGCGCACGCGCGTCTGGCCGCCGTCCGCGGGCACGGTGTTGTCGCGCAGGAGCAGCGTGCGCATCGCCGCGCTGGCGTCCGTGGAGCCGAAGGCGCCTGCGGTCACCACCGTCCAGCGCGTCCCCGCCTCCATGCCCACGCGCTGGGACAGGACGGGCGGCGAGCTGGCCGCCGCGCCCGTGGGCCGCAGCTCCACGGTGACGGCGCCCGCGTCGCGCGTGAGGTAGGCGGTGGTGGCGCCATAGGCCACGGCCCGGGCCACGGGCGTGGGGTCTCCGGCGAGGTAGACGTCCAGCGCGGGCGAGCCCGGTGCGGCCTGCACGAGGCGCAGCTGCGCCTGCGTGGGCGGGACGAGCACCGGACCGTCCTGGGTGGGCGGCGTCTCGGAGTCCTCCGCCGAGCCGCCTCCGCACGCGGGCGCGAGCGCCCCCAGCGACGTGAGCGCGACGACGAGCAGTGTCTTCCCCCGCATCCAGGCCATGTCGAAGTCCCCTCCTCGGCGGGCCGCGGACGCGGCTCGGCGCCGATGTCGACAGGGGTAAGGGTGGGCATCACCTCCGGGCCGGCGAACCCCCACGCGAGGGCCACTGTCCGCCCGTGACGTTGTGCACCGGCGCACGTCGCAAGTCCCGGGCATCACGGGCGGGGAGGCTCCAGGGAGACCCCGCGTGCGCGCCACCCGGCCGCCGCGCCGCGGCATCGAGGCGGGTGGCCTCGCGGGCCAAGCCCGTGTTCAACACGCGTCATCGCGCGGGGCGGTGGGAACGGCGCGCGTGGGTGCCGGGGGACGCGATGACGCTGGTAGGGTCGGTGGCACCATGACCCTCGCGTCCCTTCCGCTCATCGTGTCCCTGCTCGCGGCGCAGCCGCCCGCGCCCGCGCCGTCGAAGGCGCCTCCTCCCGCGCCTGCCGCCGCGAAGGCCCCGTCCGCCGTCCCCGGCATCGCCCCGCTGCCCGGCCTGCCCAACCTGTGGGCGAGCGGCGTGCCGCCGGTGCCGCCCGCGCTCTCC
>JAFADT010000290.1 GCA_023424585.1 Pseudomonadota bacterium | reverse complement strand
GACGAGCAGCGCCCCATCATCGTGGGCGAGCGCACCAACGTCATCGGCAGCAAGAAGTTCAAGGAGCTCATCGTCGCGGGCCAGGTGGACGACGCGTCGGAGATCGCCCGCGCCCAGGTGCGGCGGGGGGCGCAGGTCATCGACGTCTGCCTGGCCAACCCGGACCGGGACGAGTTGGAGGACATGCGCCACTTCCTGGAGGTGGTGGTCAAGAAGGTGCGCGTGCCGCTGATGATCGACTCGACGGACGAGAAGGTCATCGCCATGGCGCTCACGTACTGCCAGGGCAAGGCCATCATCAACTCCGTCAACCTGGAGGACGGCGAGGAGCGCTTCGAGAAGGTCGTCCCGCTGGCGAAGGCCTTCGGCGCCGCGCTGGTGGTGGGCTGCATCGACGAGGTGGGCATGGCCGTCACGCGCGACCGCAAGCTCGCCGTGGCCGAGCGCAGCTACGAGCTGCTCACGAAGAAGTACGGCATGCGCCCGGAGGACCTCTACTTCGACCCGCTGGTGTTCCCCTGCGCCTCGGGTGACGCGCAGTACACCGGCAGCGGCGTGGAGACGATTGAGGGCGTGCGCCTCATCAAGCAGCGCTTCCCCCAGTGCCGCACGGTGCTGGGCATCAGCAACGTGTCCTTCGGCCTGCCCACCGCGGGCCGCGAGGTGCTGAACTCCGTGTTCCTGTACCACTGCGTGCAGGCGGGCCTGGACATGGCGCTCGTCAACTCGGAGAAGCTGGAGCGCTACCCGTCCCTGCCGGAGGAGGACCGCCGGCTGTCGGAGGACCTCCTCTACAACCGGGGCGCGGACCCCATCACGCCCTTCGCGGCGCACTTCCGCGAGCGCAAGGCGGCCAAGGCGCAGGTGAGCAGCCTGCCGCTGAACGAGCGGCTCCAGCGCTACATCATCGAGGGCACGCGCGACGGCCTGACCGCGGACCTGGACCTGGCGATGAAGGAGATGGCGCCGCTGGACATCATCAACGGGCCGCTGATGAAGGGCATGGACGAGGTGGGCCGCCTCTTCGGCGCCAACGAGCTCATCGTCGCGGAGGTGCTCCAGAGCGCGGAGTCCATGAAGGCCGCCGTGAGCCACCTGGAGCCGCACATGAGCAAGACCCAGGCGGCGTCGCGCGGGAAGATCGTCCTCGCGACGGTGAAGGGGGACGTGCACGACATCGGCAAGAACCTGGTGGAGATCATCCTCGCCAACAACGGCTTCCAGGTGGTGAACCTGGGCATCAAGGTCCCGCCCGAGCAGCTGGTGCTGGCGGTGAAGGAGCACCGCCCGGACATCCTGGGCCTGTCCGGCCTGCTGGTGAAGAGCGCGCACCAGATGGTGGCCACCGCGGAGGACCTGAAGCGCGCGGGCGTGGAGACGCCCATCCTGGTGGGCGGCGCCGCGCTCAGCCGCAACTTCGTGGACCGCAACATCGCCCCGGCCTACGGCGGCGGCACGGTGGCCTACGCGCAGGACGCGATGAACGGCCTGGAGCTGGCGAAGCAGATCGTGGAGCCGGGCGCGCACGCGAAGCTGCGGGACGACCTGGCCGCGCGCCGGCTGAAGCTGGCGCAGGAGGTGAAGGACCGCCCCGCGCCCGCCGCCCCGGTGCGCCGCACGCGCAGCGCGGAGGTGCCGGTGCTGGACGTGGTGCCGCCCGCGCCGGACTTCGCGCGGCATGTCCTCACCAACACGCCGCTGGACCACCTCTGGAAGTTCATCAACCCGGTGATGCTCTACGGCCGCCACCTGGGCCTGCGCACGTCGTCGCGCGCGCTGGGCACCCCGGCGGAGGCCGACCTCGCGAAGACGGAGGAGGGGCGCAAGGCGCTGGCGCTGAAGGAGGCGGTGGAGGAGCTGAAGGCGCTGCTCCGCGGCGGCGTGATGCAGGCGCGCTCGGTGTTCCAGTTCTTCAAGGCGGCCAGCGACGGCGACCGCGTGCTCCTCTTCGACGGCGCGACGGGCGAGCAGGTGACGTCCTTCGACTTCCCCCGGCAGGAGAAGGACAACGGCCTGTGCCTGGCGGACTACGTGAAGCCGCTGGCGAACGGCAAGCCGGTGGACGCGCTCGCGCTGTTCGTCACCACGGCGGGCGCGGGCATCCGCGAGCTGTCCGAGGGCTTCAAGGCGAAGGGCGAGTTCCTCAAGATGCACGCGGTGCAGGCCCTGGCGCTGGAGACCGCCGAGGGCTACGCGGAGCTCTTGCACACGCAGCTGCGCAGCATGTGGGGCTTCCCGGACCGCGCGGACATGACCATGCTGGAGCGCTTCCGCGCGGAGTACACCGGCAAGCGCTACTCGTTCGGCTACCCGGCGTGCCCGCGCCTGGAGGACCAGACGAAGCTGTTCGCCGCGCTCAAGCCGGAGGAGATCGGCGTGCAGCTCACCGACGGCTGCATGATGGAGCCCGAGGCGAGCGTGTCCGCCATCGTCTTCCACCACCCGAACGCGACGTACTTCTCCGTGACCTGATGCGTCGCGGGCCCGAAGGCCGGGCCCCCGCGCCGCGGAAGGGTTAGATTGTCGCCCATGTCCTCGCCCACCATCCGTCGCGCCGTCCAGCTCCTGCCCGCGTGTGCCACGACGGGCATCGGCAGCCTGCCGCACACCCAGGTGGAGCTGGGGCTGCAAGCCGCGCTCGCCCTGGACCTCCCGTTCCTGCCGCAGCTGCCGGTGGGGCACCCCTCGGAGCTGATGATCCCCGCCGCGCTGGAGGGCCTGCCGGGCCTGCGCTTCGACGAGGACGGCGTCTGCACGGTGGACGTGGACGCGTGGACGGCGGGGCGCGAGGCCTTCGAGAAGCGGCTGGAGGCGGCGCTCGGCTCCGGGGACCTGGAGGCCTTCGAGCCCACGGCGGACGCGTGCCGCGCGTGGAAGCCGTTCCTCTGGGAGGTGGAGCACCGCAAGCTCGCGTTCGCGAAGGCGCAGCTGTCCGGCCCCTTCACGGTGCGCTCCGTGGTGCGCACCGCGACCGGAGAGCCGGTGCTGGCGGTGCCGGGCCTGGACGCGGCGCTGTACCGGCTGGTGATGGTGCGCGCGCTGGCCATGGTGCGCGCGCTCAAGCGCACGGGCACCACGCCCCTGTTCTACCTGGACGAGCCGGGCCTCTACGCCTACGTGCGGATGAACCCGCAGCACCTGCTGGCGCAGCAGGAGCTGCGGCTGCTGGTGGTGGCGCTCCAGCGCGAGGGCGCGCTCGTGGGCATCCACTGCTGCGGCAACACGGACTGGGGCGTGCTGCTGGACGCGCAGGCGGACCTGGTGTCGCTGGACGTGCGGCTGTCGCTGGACGCGCTGCTGGAGGAGACGGACGCGCTCA
This sequence comes from Pseudomonadota bacterium, assembly GCA_023424585.1. Lineage (GTDB taxonomy): Bacteria > Myxococcota > Myxococcia > Myxococcales > Myxococcaceae > Corallococcus. Next base: position 7,037 of record JAFADT010000290.1, on the reverse strand, counting down.
AGCGCTTCCTCGACTCCGGCGCCACGCTCAGCCTGGGCATCATCCCCACGGACCTGGCGTCCACGTACTCGGTGGAGGAGCTGGCGGACTCGGTGGAGGCGTCGTTGAAGGCGGCGCTGCCCGGGGACATCGGCTTCGCGCGCGCGCTGTCCACGGTGCTGCTGACGCCCGCGTGCGGCCTGGCGATGCGCTCGGTGGTGGACGCGGAGCGCATCCTGGAGGAGCTGAAGCAGGCCCAGCGCCGGCTGAAGCGGGCGCTGGAGTTCGAGCGCCCCTCCCTCCAGGGGATGCCGCCCGCGCACTGACGCGCGGACGGCGCGGGGCGCTACTGCCGACCGAGCCGCAGCTCGCGTTCGGCCTGGTGCCAGTCCTGCTCGGGGTTGCCGTGCGTGCCGCCCCGGGCCTGGAAGATCTCGTAGGCGCGGCGGGCGATCTGCTCCTGCGTGGGCGCGGCGCTCCGGCTCATGGGCGCGCTCGCCGGGGCCACCGGCTGCTTGTCCCCGGTCCGCTCGGGCGCGGCCTTGGGGGCCGGGTTCGGTTGGGACTTCTGCGCGTTCTGACGGGCCATGGGGCTTCCTCCTGGAAAAGGCGGCCTGAAGCTTCGGACGCGCTCCTGCATCGCGGAAGAGACCCAAGGCATGGGGGGTTGCCGGAGCGACATCCCAGGTCGCGAAGTGTTGAGGGTGCAACGGGCCATCCCGCTGGGAAAATCCACCTGTGGGAAGGGCCTCGCACGCGGGGGCCGCGAGCAGAGGGACGCCCGCCGCCTCAGCGCCCGGTCGCCTTCCTGGCGGCGCGGCCCGGCGCCTTCCTCGCCGGCGGGGCCTCCGCCTCCAGTACGCCGTGCCCCAGGGCCGCGTCGAGCGCGCGCTGCATCGCGGTGCTCATGCCCAGCGCCTCCGCCTCTCGTGGCGTGCACCAGCGCAGTTCCTGAAACGCGGCGGACTTCGTGGGGCGCGTGTCGCCCGCCACGCGCAGCAGCCGCAGCGTGAGGTCGCGGTGGGTGAGCTGGCGGCGGACGCTGTCCAGCGTGCCCACCCGCGTGAGCGGTGCGCCCAGCGCCGTGGCCAGCCGCTCCGTGGCCTCCGCTTCGGGCGTGTCCTCCTCCACCTCCACGGCGGGCAGCTCCCACAGGCCGCCGAAGAGGCCCTTGTCCGCGCGGCGCGCGAAGAGGAGCGTGCCCGCGTGCGGCCACACGGCCAGCGCCAGGAACAGCTTGCGGGGCGCGGCGCGCACCTTGGCTGGAGGCAGCTCGTCCACGCGGCCCCTCTTGAACGCGATGCAGCCGTCGCGCACGGGGCACAGGAGGCACAGCGGGGCCTCCGGCCGGCACACGGTGGCGCCGTGCTCCATCAGCGCCTGGTTGAAGTCGCCGGGGCGCTCGCCCTTCACCAGCGTGGCGGCCAGCGCCCAGAGCGTGGCCTCGCGGTCGCGGTCTCCGGGCAGCCCCTCCACCTCGAAGAGGCGCGACAGCACGCGCGCCACGTTGCCGTCCACGATGGGCGCTTCCTCCCCAAAGGCGATGGAGGCCACGGCCCCGGAGGTATAGCGGCCGAAGCCGGGCAGGGTGAGCAGCTCCTCCGCCGTGGCCGGGAGCCTTCCGCCGAAGCGCTCCACCACCTCCTGCGCCGCGCGGTGCAGGTTGCGCGCTCGCGAGTAGTAGCCCAGCCCCTTCCACCCGGAGAGCACGTCGTCCAGGGGCGCGGAGGCCAGGGCCTTCACCGTGGGAAAGCGCGCGAGGAAGCGCTCCCAGTACGGGATGACCGTGGACACCTGCGTCTGCTGGAGCATGACCTCGCTGAGCCAGATGGCGTACGGGTCGCGCGTGCGGCGCCAGGGCAGGTCGCGCTTGCTCCGGTCGTACCAGGCGAGCAGCGGCCCGTGCAGGGCGGCGTGGCGTTCAGGGGAGACGGGCGAGGGGAGGGCCCCGGTGTCGGTGCGCTTGCGTGGGCTCATGTGATTCTTCGCGGGGGAGCGCGGCACCTAACCCAAGCGGTCGGGTCCGCCCACCGTTTTCGCCCACGACAGGGGGCGGTCGTCCGGCCGGCCGTCCCTCTTCTGGCGGGCCGGGCGATCGTCTATAGGATGCCCCGAGTCCATGGCCCGCCCTCCCATCACCAACGACTTCTCCTGGTCCAAGAGCCGCCACGAGAAGTTCTCCGAGTGCCTCCGGGCCTACTACCTCTACTACTACCGCTCCTGGGGCGGGTGGGAGGCGGACGCCGCGAGGGACGTGCGCGAGCTCTACGTCCTCAAGAAGCTGCACAACCGCTACACCTGGGCGGGCAGCATCGTGCACGAGGCCCTCAAGGACGTGCTGCTGGACTGGCGCGCGGGCCGCGACGTGGACCCGGCGAAGGTGGAGGCGCGCACGCACAAGCTGATGCAGGACGACTTCCGGCACTCGCGCGCCAAGGCCTACTGGACGACGAAGTACCGCAAGCCCTTCACCGGCCTGGCGGAGCACGAGTATGGGGATGAGGTCCCCAACGAGGCCTGGAAGCAGAACTTCGAGACGGTGCGCTCCGCGCTCGCGTGGTTCTTCCAGTCGCGCTGGCCCGCGGTGGCCAGGGGGCTCAAGCCCGCGCAGTGGCTGGAGGTGGACGCGGGCTTCGACTTCGCCCACTTCGTCATGGACGGGGTGAAGACCTTCGCCATCCCGGACTTCGCCTACGTGGACACCGAGGGCTCCGTCGTGGTGGTGGACTGGAAGACGGGCCGCTCGCGCGACGGCTACGACGAGCAGGTGCTGGGCTACGCGCTCTACATCGCGCAGCGCTACCGCTACCCGCTGGAGAAGGTGCGCGCGTCGCTCGTGTACCTCAACGAGGGCCTGGAGCACGACGTGACGGTGGACCCGTCCGCCATGGACTCCTTCCGCCAGCACTTCGCCCGGAGCGTGGAGGGGATGCGCGCGCTGCTCCAGGACCCCGCCACCAACACGCCGAAGGACGCGGCGGCCTTCCCCCAGACGGACAACCTGGACGCCTGCGCCCGCTGCGTCTTCCGCCGCCCGTGCGGCCGGGAGCCCGCGGTGACGCAGGCCCGGCCCCAGGTGGCCTGAGGAGGCGCGCTAGCGCGTGGCCGCCAGCCGGCGCACCACCACGCCCGCGGCGTTCATGCCGAAGGCGGAGGTGACGAAGGCCACGCTGCCGTCAATCTGCGTGCGGTGGTCGCAGGTGTGGAACTCGTTGTCCTGCGGGCAGACGCACAGGAAGCCGTCGGACGCGTCGTCGTAGTTGAGCGGCACCGGCTGCCGGCGCGTCTCGATGGAGTACACGGCGGTGATGCCCGTGTGGCGCTCCGTCTCCACGCCGTACTTGCGCTTGAGCAGCTTGCGGATGTCCTTGGCGAAGGGGTCCATGTGCGTCTCGCTCAGGTCCTCCACGCGGATGGCCGTGGGGTCCAGGCGTCCCGCCGCGCCCATGGAGCTGACCACCGGCAGGCCCAGCGTCACGCACCGGTGCAGCAGGTGCAGCTTCGCCTTCACGTTGTCGATGGCGTCCACCACGAAGTCGTACTTCCCCGTGGGCAGCAGCGCCTCCGCCAGCTCCTCGCGGTAGAACTCGCGCACGGCCTCCACCTTCGCCTGCGGGTTGATGTCCTGGCAGCGCTGGGCCATCAGCTCCGCCTTGGACCTGCCCACCGACTTCACCGTCGCGTGCAGCTGGCGGTTGGTGTTGGTGACGCACACGTCGTCGTGGTCCACCAGCGTCAGCCGGCCCACGCCGCTGCGCACCAGGCCCTCCGCGGTGAAGCTGCCCACGCCGCCCAGGCCGAACACCACCACGTGCGCGTTGGCCAGCCGCTCCATGGCGGTGTCGCCCAGGAGGCGCGCCGTGCGGTCGAAGCGGCGCGACAGCTTGAAGGGCTTCGCCAGCGAGGCCGCCGGCTCGGCGGCGTTCGAGGTGGCCGGGGAGGCGGGGGGCGCCTCGGGCTCGACGGTGGGGGTGGGGGCGGGCTGCGGGTTCATGAAGGGCTCCTCTATCACGCGACGCTCGCCTACCGCGAAGGGGCGGGGAAAGCTTCCCGGAACAGGCGCCGGGCATTCTCGGTCGTCCGCTGGGCGAGCACCTCCACCGGCTCCCCCCGCGCCCGCGCCATGCCCGCGAGGATGTGGGGCAGGTAGCCCGGCTCGGAGCGCTGTCCCCGGAAGGGCGTGGGCGCCTGGTCCGGCGAGTCCGTCTCCGCCATCAGCCGGTCCGCGGGAATCACGCGCAGGGCGTCCAGCGGCTTGCGCGCCTCCGCCCACGTCACCGGCCCCGCGAAGGAGAAGTGACAGCCCTTCTGGAGATAGAAGCGCGCCAGCTCCGCGCCGCCGCTGTAGCTGTGCATCAGCACGCCCGCCTCCGGCCACGCCTCCGTCTTCAAGAGCTCCATCAGCGCCGGGTGCAGCCGGTGGCAGTGCATCAGCACCGGCAGCCCGTGTTTGCGCGCCAGGGCCAGGTGTCCACGCAGCACCGCCAGCTGCCGCTCCAGCGGGGCACCCGGGAGGGACGGGCCATCCAGGCCGCACTCGCCCACCGCCACCGCGCCTCCCTGCGCGAGCAGGGCGTCCAGCCGCTCCAGGTGCGCGCCGTCGTCCTCCGGCGGCAGGTCCGGCAGGAACTGGGGATGGATGCCCAGCCCCACCTGGATGCGCGCGTCCTCGCGCGGCAGCGCGAGCAGCGGCTCCCACGTGTCCGGGCCCACCGCGGGGATGAGGAGGCCGTGCAGCCCCGCGGCCCAGGCACGTGTGACAACGCTGTCGCGGTCCGCGTCGAAGCGCGAGGCGTCCAGATGGCAGTGCGTGTCGATCATTGAGCACCCTTCGTCACAGACGCGTTCAATCACGGACAGGCCCGGATGCGAGGCACTTCAAGGTATCCCGTCCTCCGTGGACGTGAAGCTATGACGCGCCCTCGGACTTTGGAGCCATCGCGACATTGGAGGCACGGGAATGACCAAGCGAGTGGTGTTGGGGGCGTTGTTCGGGGCACTGACGGTCCTGGCCACGGGCTGTGGCGACGAATGCGTCGACCGGTTCGACTGCCGTGACAAGGGCACGCCCCCGCAGGGCCAGGAGTGGATGTGCAACGCGGACAACAAGTGCGAGCTGCACGACCTCCCCGTCGTGCCGGTGGAGGACGCGGGCACGGAGGTGGATGCCGGCACGGAGGAGGACGCGGGCACGGAGGTGGACGCCGGCACGGAGGAGGACGCCGGCACGGAGGTGGATGCGGGGATGAACGTGGCCAAGGGTGGCGCGTGCACCGCGTCCGCGGACTGCATGCCGGGCCTGCGCTGTGAGGCCGCCACCTGCCAGTCGCTCCTCATCGCCGTGACGGGCAGCGACGGCGGCACGAGCGCGGTGGTGACCGCCTACGACGTGCCGGGGATGACGTCGCTCAGCGCGGACGGCGTCGCCAGCGCCTACCCGCGCTTCGGCCCGGATGGCACCCAGGTGGCCTTCGTGCAGGGGGACGTCATCGACCCCGCGGGGGAGCTCGCGGTGCGCCCCGTGCCGCTCACGGCCACCGCGCCGACGGTGCTGACGACGGGCACGGCCGCCGGCAACGCGCGCATCCGCTACATGGAGTGGGAGCCGGGCAACCTCATCGCCTGGGTGCGCGGCAGCACGGGCATCTCCACCATCGCGGCCACGGGCGGCACGCCCACGCAGGTCACCAGCAACGGCACCTTCCCGGACTGGGCGCCCAACGGTACGGACTTCGCGTACAGCGCCTCGGGCACGGGCGTCCTCATCTCCGCGGGCGGCGGCGCGCCGACCCCGCTGGCGGGCACGCCCACCTCGGGCGAGCAGCCGCACTACAACCGCGCCACCTCGCAGCTGCTCTTCCTGGCCAATCCCGAGGACCAGAACGTGACCTTCGGTTCGGACGTCACCCCGGTGCTCAAGCTGTACTCGCTGCCGGTGACGGGCGGCGGCACGCCCTCGCTGCTCGCGGGCACCACCTCCGAGCCCGCCACGGGCGGCTCCGTGGACTCGTACATCGCGAACCCGAACTGGTCGCCGGACGGCAGCTGGGTGGCGTACGTGCGCGCGTACTACCAGCTCGTCGGCAACGCGGCCACCCTGTGCGGCAACCTCGGCGCGGACCTGTGCGGCAGCACGCCGGGCAACGCCATCTTCCTGCAGCGCGTGGACACCACCACGGGCGCGCCTGTCGGCGACCCGGTGCGGCTCGTGGACAACGCCACCCTGCCGTCGTTCTCCCCGGACGGCCGCTTCGTGGCCTACGTCCTGGGAGGCGCACTCGCCGTGCAGGCCATCGACCCGGCCACGGGCCAGCCCTCCGGCGCGGCCATCACCCACCCGAAGGACACGTACACGGTGCTGACGAGCGAGGGTGACGACCACCGCCCGCGCTGGCAGCCCCGCTAGGCTCCAGCCGCCTCAAGCCCCGCGCAGCGGGGATTTCCGGCCCGTGTTCCCTGTTTCACGAGGGAGCACGGGCCGTCGTGTCTTGGGTGCGAAGCGCGCGACCCACCCCCGCGCGAAGTGACGAACGCGGGCAGTGCGGGGTCTGGATGAACCCGTGCGCGGATCCATCACCCCGTCCAGCGGGTCCAGGTTCAGGACGAAAGGGGAGGGAAGACACTCCACCCGCGCTCACGCGAAACGCGGCACCTGGTGGAGGGTGACTGACAGCCGTGTCGCGACGGCGCCGCGCCCGCGCGCTCCGGGGAGCGCGGCCTGGGCTTCACGGGCCGGGACGTGGGGCGCGGCCTTCAGCCCACGACGACGATGCGGCGGCCCAGCGCGCGGGTCATCTGCGGGGACGTGACGAGCTCCAGGACGCCGCTCATCTCTCCGCCCGCCGTGTCGAACGCCGCCGCGATGACCTCGCCCACCGTGAGCTGGGCCTTCTGGGCCGCCACCCGCGCGCGCTTCGCCGTGCGCCGCAACGCGGGCATCACCCGCCGCCCCTGCCGCCGCACCGCCGTGTCGCCCTTCGCCTTGCCTGCGGTCTGCTTCGCCATGGTTCCTCCCGCCACTTCATGCCGCGCGGGTGAGTACCTCGTCGGTCTGACAC
>JAFADT010000219.1 GCA_023424585.1 Pseudomonadota bacterium | reverse complement strand
CTCGGGCTTCGCGCCGGGCGGAGCGCCACGGGCCTCGGTGCACGCGCTCAGCGCGGCGGCCAGCACCAGCACGGCGGGCCACAGCCGGCGGGCCACCGGGCGCCGGGTGGGAGAGGACACGGTTCGGGCGGACGACATGGGTCGCGAAGCCTCCGGGCGCCTTCCAGAAAAAGGGCGCTGTCCCTGGTACGCGGGACCCCTGCGGGCGGTTTCAGCGGGCGTCGCGGAGGCCGGCCGGACGGGCGGGCCTCCCCGGGGGCCGGGCAGTGGCCGGCGGAGGCCCGGAGGCGCTACGGTTCCCTCCGAGCACCGGGAGGGAGCCGATGAGCCGGGCACGCGGGCCGCGAGGTCCAATCGGGCGGGTGACGGGCATTTCGCGCGCGGAAGGCGCGAACGTCATCCTTCGCATCCGGGCCCTCCAGAGCGTGGAGGGCGCCGCGCCGGTGGCGGCGCGCGCCGCGCCCCAGCGCTCCTTCGCGGAGGTGATGGAGCGCCACGCGCGGGGGCTGCACAGCTCGGAGCCCCTGCCGTTCCCCGTGGAGCCCAAGCCCCTGCCGCCCCCGGCGCGCGGCCGCGAGGACGAGGAGCTGATGACCGCCGAGCCCGCCCCCGACACCTTCGTCGGGCTCATGTGGTCCAAGCTGAAGCGCTCGCGCTGAGGCGGGCCCGCGCCGCGCTCGGGGCGGGACGGCCCTCACCACGTCGCCGCGAGTCCACCCAGGGACGCGTAGTCCTGGCTGGCGACGTCGTTGGCGGACTGGAGGTCCACCGGGGTGCTGAACGTGCGCCTGGCGGTGATGCGGTAGGACAGGCCCAGGCTGGAGCGCGGCAGCGGCGCGCTGAAGCGCAGGAGGGCGCGGTCGCCCACGGCCAGCGGGCCCACCTCGCACTGGAGCGCGCCGGCGGACACGTGGCAGTCCTGGGTGCTGGCCTGGAGGCCCGGAGGCAGCGCCACGGTGATGACGGCCCGGCTCAGCGGATCCGGCCCGTGCTGGGTGACGGTGAGCGTGTACTCGATGCGCGGCGTGGACGCGCCCTGCCTGGGGACGGCGGTGAGCGTCACCCCCACGTCCGAGGAGGCGGCGGCCCGCAGCACGGACACGTCATTCCCCCGGGTGTTGGCGGTGATGACGTCCGGCTTCAGGTCGCCGTCGAGGAGGCCCACCGCCACCGCCGCGGGGCCGTCGCCGGTGGGCAGGCGCGTGGGCGCGCCGAAGGCGCCGTGGCCCCGGCCGGGCAGGAGGGACACGGTGTTGTCGCTGGAGTTCGCGGTGATGAGGTCCAGCGTCCCGTCGCCGTTGAAGTCGCCGGGCGCGACGAAGGACGGCGCGTCCCGCACGGGGAAGTCCGCGCGCGCCGGGAACGCGCCGGTGCCGTCGCCGTGCAGCACGGACACGCTCCGGTCCCGGAAGTTCGCGGTGACCAGGTCCAGCGCCCCGTCGCCGTCCACGTCCACCGCCGCGACCGAGTAGGGGGAGTTGCCCGTGGCGAAGTCCCTGCGCGGCTGGAACGTCCCGTCCCCGTTCCCTAGCAGCACCGACACCGTGTCCACGTAGTTCGCGGTGATGAGGTCCGCCTTCCCGTCGTGGTTGACGTCGCCCACCGCCACCGCGAACGGGTTGGTGCCCACGGCCGTGTCCGCCTGGGCGGCGAAGCGGCCCTCGCCCCGGTTGAGCAGCACCGACACGGAGTCCTCGAGCGCGTTGGCCGTCACCACGTCCAGGCGGCCGTCGCCGTCGAAGTCGCCCACGTCCACCGCGGACGGCTCCGCGCCCACGGAGTGCTCGGTCCGCGCCCCGAACGTCCCGTCGCCGCGCCCCAGGAGCACGGACACCGTGCCCCCGAAGTGGCTGGTGACCGCGTCCAGGTGGCCGTCCCCGTCGAAGTCGCCCACCGCGACGGCGCCGGGCAGGGCGCCGGTGGGCTGCTCCAGGCCGGGCGCGAACGTGCCGTCCCCCCGGTTCCGCAGCACGGAGACGGTGCCCGCCGAGTGGTTGGCCGTGATGACATCCAGGTGCCCGTCCTCGTCGAAGTCCCCCAGGGCCACGGCGCGCGGTCCCTTGCCCGTGGGCGTGGCGCTGGGGGTGTCCAGCAGCGGCCGTGCCGGGGGGGCCACCATGCGCGGCAGGGCCAGGGTCATCAGGCCCGCCACGCTGAACAGCACAACGCTCGCATGGGCCATTCGTGGGTGTCGCATGTCTTCCCCCTCTTCGTCTCCGACCCTGAACCGGCAAGGCCGTATGAACGCGGTTTCCATGACATCCCCGCGTAATGGCGAAGAGGTAAGGAGGGCCGCCGGCTGGGGCCATGCGTCCCCGGGAGCGGGTGGGTGAGGGGCGGTGAACAGGGGGAGTGTCCCGGAGGGGCGGCTTGCGCGCGGGGTAGGCTGCACCGGTCCATGTCCCTTCCTTCCGGAACCCAGACTTCCTCACGCCAGCCGCTGGTGGTCACCACGTCGGACCGGGTGGACGCGCCGCTCGCACAGCGTGCGCGGAGTGCGGCGGAGGCGGTGGGCGTGCCGTATGTGGAGCGTCACCACAAGCTGCCCCTGAAGAAGCTGCTCACCGACACGGCGGATGCGCTCATCGTCTTCGAGTCCGCGGCGGTGTCGCTGGTGGACGCGGAAGGGACGTTGCGCTTCTCCCCGGGGCTGGCGCACCTGCGGGTGAGGCAGTTGGACGCGGGCGTGACGGAGGATCAGCTCCTGCGCGTCGCGGGTCTGCGCGAAGGGGAGCGCGTGCTGGACTGCACGCTGGGCCTGGGCGCGGACGCGCAGGTGGCGGCGAGGTTGGTGGGGCCGGGAGGGAGTGTCACCGCGCTGGAGAAGAGTCCGGCGCTCTACCTGCTGGTGAGGCACGGGCTTCAGGGGCTTGAGCGTCACCCGGCTGCCTGCGCGGTGGACGTGGTGCACGCGGACGCGGCGGCGTATCTGCGCGCGCTGCCGGATGGCGCGTTCGACGTGGTGCTCTTCGATCCGATGTTCGAGCGCGAGCGCAAGTCCTCCGCCGCGTTCGAAGCGCTGCGCCGCCACGCGGACTACTCGCCGCTGACGCGCGAGACGGTGGACGAGGCCCGGCGCGTGGCCCGCCGCGCGGTGGTGCTGAAGGGGTCGCGCTACTCGAAGGACTTCAAGAAGCTGGGCATCACTCCGGAGCCCGCGAGGCCCAACGCCACGGTGTTGTGGGCCCGACTCCCGGGTTCGGGCAACCCTGGAAATCCTGGTGGCTCCGGGAACGCTTGATAGCGTCCCGGATGGCTGTGACTCACCACCGGGAGCGACACATGAAGACGCTGAAGCGGGGACTGTTGGTGGCGGCCTGTCTGCTGGGGGCCGTGGGCTGCGGTGTGGAGGCGCCCGAGGAGGGCGCTCCGGTGCAGGAGGACACGCAGGAGGTGTCCGCGCAGGCCAGCTGCATTCCCGGCCAGACGCGCACCATCAAGGTGGGCTGCTGCACGCCTACGTTGGAGCGCCGGCAGAATCAGATCTGCACCAACTCGGCGGGCTCCTGGAGCAACTCCGGGTCCAGCTACTGCGGTGGTTCGACCCTGAGCTGCTACGGGAGCTGAGACGACGTCCGGAGTGGGAGGGCACGGCCCTCCAGCGTCGTCAGCCAACCACGGGACTGATATGGGCGCGCCCGGGTCGACCGTCCGCGTCGCTGACCAGGTAGGTGGCGCCCCCGTGCCCCGGGCTGTGAAAACCAGTCCGGCAGGAGTGGGGCAGCTCAGGCCCGCTTGAAGGCGCTGGCGTCCGGGAGGCCGCTGCCGCTCAGGTCCGCGCCCATGGCGGTGAGGACGCCGGAGAAGATGTCCGGCTCGTTGGACGTCAGCTTGCCCGGCTGGCGCTCGCCAGTGCGCGCGTCGAAGCCGTAGGTGAGGGTGGTGTCCGGGTCCACGCCGCCCAGGACGGTGTTGCCCTTCACCATGGGAGACAGCAGCAGGAAGCCGTTGTTGAGGTCGTGCCCCGAGCCGAACTCCGTGGCGCCGGAGGGCCGCGGGCGCGTGCGGCCGAACTCCGTGGCCACGTAGATGAGCGTGCGGTCCCACATCGACTCGCCGGAGGTCGCGTCGAACGGCTCCGCCTTGAGCAGCGTGATCAGCGAGTCCACCGTGGACAGGATGCGCGCCCACATGAAGGCCTGACCTCCCCGGTGGTCGTTGTGGCTGATGTCGAACGCGAGCGGCGGATTGGCGATGCCATTGGGCCCGCCCACCGCGACGTTGAAGTCCGGCCCCAGCGTCACCGACACGGACACCCGGTACTTGAGCAACAGGAACGCGAGCGCCGCCTGCCCCTGCACCGGGTCGGTGAAGAAGCCGGGGAACACCTCGCGCAGCCGCGCTCCGTCCGGTGAGCTCTCCAGCCCGTACTTCGACAGGGGAATGGAGGGCAGGTCCGGGAGGATGTTGAGCTTCGTGATGAGGTCCATCGCCTCCAGCTTCGGCTGCTGCACGCCGCGCTGCTCGCTCCAGCGCTTCAGCGCGGCGCTGTCCTGGAACGTGCGGCCAAAGATGGACTTCGAATCCAGGGCGTCGCGCGTGCTCCGCGCCAGCGCGATGACGTCCTTCGAGGGCGTCCCGGCGATGCCTCGCGCGCCGTCCAGGCCCAGGGGCCACAGGGACGGGTTGACCACGGGCTCGCCGAAGCAGGACAGGGGCAGGCTGTCGTCGGTGCCGCGCTCGGCGTAGCCGCCGGTGCCCATGTTGACGTTGGGCAGGGGCATGCCGCTCCCCCACTGGAGCGCGACGGCCTCCTGGAGCGTGCGCCCCCGCCACGCGCCGTTGCCCGTGAGCGAGCGCTTCTGCGCGATGCCGTGGTTCACGGACGTGCCCACGGAGGTGGCCACCAGCATCTCGCTGGCGTGCTTCTTCACGAACGCCAGTTGGTCGGTGTTGACCGGGATGTTGATGCTGCCCAGGCGCGTGTTGCTGTACTTCACCGCGCGGAAGGGGCTGTCCGCCACGGACTGCACCTGCGCGTCCGGGAAGGTGTTGAGCGCGGCGGCGTTGGCGGACTCGGACTGGCGCACCGCGAGGAAGCTGTCCACGATGGACGCGCCCCCCGCCGCGCCAATGACGATGAGGAACTTCGGCTTGCCGTCGAGCGGGTCGCGCTCCTGGCCCAGCTTCTCCCGGGACGCGGGCGTCTGGAGGGAGTCGCGGCAGCCGGAGAGGAAGGGGGCCAGCGTGGTGCCCGCGGCGCAGAGCGACAGCGCCCGCAGCAGCTCCCGGCGCGACAGCCGGCCCGTGGTCTTGAGGGTCATGGGTGGGGTTCCTCAGTAGAAGACGGCTTCGGCGGAAGAGAAGACGGCGAGACACGCGGCCTGCATCCAGGCGACGCCCGGCGTGGTGGCGCCCGTGGCCTGCACTTCGGCGGCGAGGCGCACCAGCGTGTCGCGCTCGTCCACGGTCGGGTCGCGCAGCCACGCGCGGCGCACCAGGGAGGTCACCGCCGCGGCGACGGCGGGGCTCGCGGCGTCCACCAGCCTGCCGTCCGAGCTGAGGGCCACGTCCTTGAACACCACCGCGGTGGCGGGCGCGTTCACGTCCAGCGCGATGCGCGCGTTGCAGGCGGAGAGCACGGTGCGCTCGACGGCGATGGGGGTGGTGGCGCCCGTCGTGGAGGCGGTCTCGTAGACGCTGTGCTGGTAGGGGTCCACGCCGCCCAGCGCCACGCCGTGCACGCTCTGGCAGGGGTACTGGCCCAGCTCGTTGCACACGGAGGCCGCGGGCAACTCCAGCGCCTGGGCCAGGTCGAGCGACAGGCGCTCGGGGCCCTTGAAGCGCAGGTTGCCCTTCTGGGACTTCGCGACGCCGCCGTCCCACGCGGGCGTCACGCCGGCGTCCGCGCCCGGTCCCAGGT
>JAFADT010000216.1 GCA_023424585.1 Pseudomonadota bacterium | reverse complement strand
CCGCCCAGCCCGTCCGCCACCACGAACAGCCCCCGTTCGGGCAGCACGCAGTACGCATCCTCATTGTGCGGCCGCCGCCCGATGTGGGTCTGCCCCGCGCTCTCGAATCGCATCACCACCGCCTCCTGGCTGGGCTCCCTGACAGCAAACGGGAGGCCAACGGCCCGGTCGCTTCCCCCTGAGGGCGCCCCCAGGGAGTTGTCGTCTGGAGAGAACGCGCGGGTGCGCCTTCCTTCCGTGCGTCCGCTCGCCCCTGTCCGAGGTCCGACGTTGCGGTCGCCTGCACCCCGTCCTCGCCAACGTCCGGGGCTCCCTGGAGGACAGGGCGGACATCGAGGGAGGACGCGGGGTCGGCGCCCCCGGGCGCGGCCAGGGTGGGAGTCATGGGCGCCGGTAGGATATCGGTCCTTCGCGGCGGATGGGGATTGCTCGCGTCCCCCTAGCAACTCCCGCCGGGCCCGGCGGACAATGCATGAGCCGCCCGACCTGCGGGCCATCACCCGAGGAGAACCATGACATCCATCCGCCGCGTGGGTTCTGGCATCTCGACGTCCCGGGCCTGGTCCATCTCCAACGAGTTGGAGGTCACCGCCCCGGTGAAGCAGGAGCCCATGACGCCGGTGGAGCCGGTGCGGCGGGGCTTCTCCGACGCGAGCGACTTCAAGGCGGACGCCGACGGCGACCTGGCGGGCGCGCTGCTCGCGGACGTGGGGCTGACGTCGGACGCGTCCTCCCCGGAGGACTCGGAGTCCCGCGCCGCGCTGCTGGAGAACCCCCACCTGCGCACCTTCGCGGGGGAGAGCACCTTCGAGGCCTCCGCGCCCGCGTACGCGCAGCGGCTGGGCACGCCGCAGGCGTCCACGCCGATGCTCCAGGCGCGCCACTTCCAGCAGGCGGAGCGCCGCGCGGAGGCCCCGCCGGCGGATCCGTCCCTGGACCCCTCCGACATCCTGTCGCCCGACGAGGCCGCGTGGGAGCTCCAGAACCTGGACACCCAGCCGAGCACCGTCTCCACGAAGGAGGCCGAGGACCTGCTCTTCCTCCTGGAGTCCGGCGACCTGTCCGGCCTGAGCGACGAGGAGCTGGCCGCGCTGAGCGACGAGCTGGGCATGGAGGACGCGGACCTGGAGGCCTCCGGCGACGCGGACGGCCTGGAGGCGTCCGGTGCACCGGAGGATTCGAGCGACTTCCTGGCCACGATGGAGGACAGCGGGCCGGAGCTGCCGCGCGATGAAGCGCCGAGCACCCCGCCGTCGAGCGACTTCCTCGCGGACGCGGATGACTTCACGATGGAGGCCGTCCAGGCAGAGGCCGCCTACTCCGCGGCCTACGCGGAGGCCCTCACGACGGGCACGGCGCTGCCGCCCGCGCGGCGCGAGGTGCCTGTCTCCGAGCCGGAGCCCAGCGTCGTGGTGGCTCCCAACGCGGACGCCCAAGGCGTCGAGGCCCAGGACGCCGAGCGCCAGGACGTGGCGGCACCCGACGTGGCGGCCCAGGACGTGGCGGCCTCCCACGTGGAAGCCCGGGGCGCGGTGGCGCCCGACGTGGCGGCCCAGGACGTCGAGCGCCAGGACGTGGCGACCTCCAACGTGGAGGCCCAGGACGTCGAGGCCCAGGACGCTTCGCCCGCCGTCGCGGCGGCGGACGTCATCGAGGACGTGCAGGACGCCGACCTCGTGGAGATCGACGCGGCCCGGACGCCTCCGCCGCCTCCGGGCGAGTCCTGAGCCTCACCCGCGTCCCCGGCGCCCCCTGACGCTCAGGGCTCGGGCGTGTCCGCGAGCGCGGCGTCGAGCTGCTTCTGCGCCTCCACGACGTCCTTCTCCAGCTCGGTCATGTAGCGCTCCCGCTCCGGGCTCTGCCACTCCGCGTCCGAGAACTGCTGGAGCGTGTACTCGCGCGTGGTGTGCACGGGCCCGCGCAGCGTGGCCATCAGCTCGCGGTCCGGGTCGCCCATCTCCTTGAGCAGGAAGCCCTCCACGTCGCGCAGGGTCAGCGGGAAGGTGGGCTTGTCGTCCCAGACGACCTTGCCGAAGACGTTGAGCTTCACCTCCTGCGCCCCCTCCTGGAGCTCGTCGTTGAACGACAGCACCGCGAACGGCACGCCGCCCTCGTCGTCCAACCGTCCGGCCACCACGTACCGGCCCGCCTTGCGGACCTGGACGGCCAGGTACAGATCCAGGGAGCCGTTCTCCAGCACCTCGCGCACCTTGCCGGTGAACGTGGCCGGCGGCGCGGGCGTGTAGAGCACGTCGAAGAACGCCGAGTCCTCCAGCGACCCCGAGCGCACGCGGAGGACCACGCGCAGCGTGCCGGAGAACATCGCGAAGCCCTGCTTCGACGGCTGGAAGAGGCCGGTGAGCACCCCGTCGCCCGCCACCGCGTCGCCGCCCTGCCCCGAGTCCACGAACGTCACCGGCACGCCCGGCACGCCCCCGCCGTCCGCCAGGTGGTCCGCCTCGTGCGCCAGCGCGGACACCACCTCGCACGGGCGCGGCGCGCGGCGCGCGTCCTCGCACGCCACGGTGAAGAGCACCGACTCGTCACCGACGACGAACACCTTGTCCTGCTTGAGCCGCAGCTGCACGTCCGACGTGCCGTCCTCCGAGGCCTTCGGGCTCAGCGGCCGCGTGCGCTCCGGCTCCGCCAGCTCCATCTGGTCCGGGTGCTCGCGGCTGGGCCGGGACTCGGGCGGGTAGCGCGTGGCCGCCACGTAGGACTCCAACGAGCGCTTCGCGCGCTCCAGCCGGTTCTGCCACAGCTCCCGGCGGGCCTCGCGCTCGCGGGCCTCCGGGCTGAGCAGCGACGGCGCGGTCGGCTCGGCCATGGGGGCCCTGCCCCCGCGCGCCGCCGGCGCCCGCTCCGCCTCACGGGGGTCGTCGGACACCGGGGCCGCGGAAGGCTCCGCGGCCCCCTCCAGCGCCTCGGCCCCTTCGCCTCCCTGCCACCAGAAGACCGCGCCTCCCACGAGCACCAGGGGCACGAGCGCAAGCAACCACCGGCCGTGGCGCAGCCGGAAGGCGGAGGGGGAGGGACCGCGGTCGGAGGTCATGGTCGGGCTTCGCCGGAGGGGGCGGGAGAAGCCTTCAATCTAGTACGCGTACCTGACCATGTCCTCGCGCACCTTGGAGACGATGCCGCCCCAGTTGCCGTTTGCGTAGTGATTGAACGATTCGCCGTCGTCGCGGAAGGAGACGGTGTGGTTGCTCCACTTCGCCCGGCCGTCGCTGCACGCGGACGTGCCCGTGTTGAGCGTGCCGCCGCAGAACCAGTCGCCCGGGTTGCAGTAGGACCCGTTGCCGCTGCCGGACACGCCGCCCGTGGAGTGGTAGGCCACCGCCTCGTCGTCCTGGCCCGGGAGGATGCCGGAGTACAGCGTGCCCTTGGAGCCGGCGAACATGTAGAACCACACATTGCGCGTGGTGTTGTGGTTGTACATGGCGCGCGCCGTGGTGGTGACCAGGTCGCTCACCAGCGGCTCCTTCACCGCCCAGTCCCCGTGGTCCGCCAGCTCGCTGCCGCCGCCCGCGCCGGACGCCACGTCCACGAACTTGATGTTCCAGCCCACCTGCGTGGAGGTGCCCACGTTGCCGCACTCGCCGTTGGCGTTGGGCGCGGCGTCCTTCACCTGCCGCTTGCTGCCGCCGTACAGCGACAGCGCGTAGCCGATCTGCAGGTCACCGGCGCTGTGCGCGGCGACGTAGCACCAGTTCGAGCCCGTGCAGAAGCAGTCCAGCGCGTTGCGGATGCGGTAGTTCTCCGAGCCCACGCGCTGCGTGCCGTTCCAGTTGACCGCCTTCTTGTTGACGCCCGCCGCGGTGGTGGACGGCCCCCAGTAGCTGAAGTCGGTGTAGTTGCCCGCCTTCGTCGAGTTGCCATTCCTGCCGTGGATCCACAGCGTGTAGTTCGTCGCGGCGGCCTCGGTGCCCACCAACAGCGTCGCGGCGGTGAGGGCCGCGCCAATCAGCATCTTCATCGGAGTGTGTCTCCTGGCCTCTCAGGGGGATGAGAGGGCTTCCGCACGGCCCCAGGCCGGGCGAGGGGACGACCACTCTAGGGGCTGTCTCCAGGAAACGCGATAAGCCGCAAGTCCAGCCGTCAGTGCAAACCCTGACGCACCGCGCTGGCTCGCGCGGTCACTCCAGCCGCGCCAGTGCTTCCGGCAGGTTGGCGCGGCCCAACCCCAGCCGGAAGTGATTGCCCGGAAAGCCATACACGTTGCCCGGCAACAGCAACACGCCCTCGAGGGTGAGCAGGGACTCGGTGAAACGTAACCGTGTCATGGGCCGCCCTATCGGATCGCTTGCGGGTCACCCGATCGGCTCGCGGTTTCGATCATGCCAAGGGGCCCGCGCGCTCGGGAGCGTCAAGGGTCGGCTTCGCCGAAACCTGAACGGTTCTGCGCCCCTGCCCCTCCCTCCGCGCGGGCGCAGGGCAACCGGCCGCCAGCGACCTGTGCTGATGGATCAGCGGATGCGATCCGTTCTGCCGACCCCGACGCGCTCCGTTACCCCGGTCTCTGCCCCCTGACGCTGGCCCTGCTGGTGGCGGGGCCGGCGCACGCCGAGGGCGAGGTGCTGGACGTGGCGCGCGCCACCGTGACGCTTCAGGACGGGCGCACGATGGTGGTGTCCGAGGGCTGTTGGTTGTCCACGGAGCGCTGCGTCCTCACGACCCGGGAGTCGCGGCGCCTGGAGGCGGAGAACGCGGAGCTGCGTCGGCAGTCCGCCCGCGTGCCCGTGGTGGCGGTGCTGGTGTCCGTGGCCCTCGGGACGGACGCGGGCTTCGCGGTGGCCCGACTCGCAAGGTGAGGTAGCCGCGCCCCACCTGCAATGGAGGCCTCCACGGCCTTTCCAGACGATGGCGGTTTCCACGTCTGGTAGGGTGCCGCGCCGGAGAGCCTCCGTTGCCGCGACTTGCCGCCCTTCTCGTCCTGCTGCTGGGGACTGCTGTCCCTGCTCAACCCGCCCCCGCCTCCCGCGAGCGCCAGGAGCGGCGCATCTCCCTTCCGGACAGCGCCTCGGAGCCCCTGCCGGAGCTGCGCGTCGCGGCGGGTGCGCTCACCGTTCTTGCCTTCGACGCGCCGTTGGACCGGGCCTCGGTGGAACTGGAGGGCCGCGAGCGGTTTCGATTCATCGATGTGGGGGAGCGCATGCTTGCGCTGGAGCCCGCGACCGACCTCCGGTCGGGTGAGCAACTCGGCCTTCGGATCCGCTTCGCGGATGGTGCCCGCCCCGAGCAGGCAGTCTTCGTGCTCGTGACCCAGCCGGTTGCGTTCGATGGTCGGGTTCAAATCTTCCGCCGAGCGCAGTCTATTCCCGCGCTTCAAGCGGAGTTGGCGGAGGTTCGTGCCGAGCTTGCCTCCCTCCGAGGGCGCAGCGAAGTGGCCAGCCCGGCAGGGCTCGCCCTGGCGGGGCTCTTGGACGAGGACGGGGTCGTTGCCAGGAAGCTTGAGTTGCAACTCAGGCAGGAGGGCCAGTCCTCGCTGCGTGTCATGGGCGGCTTCATCCTTCGCGCGCCCGCCTGGGGATTGGTGTCCGTAGACGTAATGAACTCAGGCAAGACGCCCTGGGCCCCGACGGAAGCGCGTCTCACCCATTCAACGGGGGGCGTACAGGTGCCGGTGCTCGGCGTTCGCATGAAGCAACCCCGGATTGGGCCCGGCGAAGTCGGCACCATCCTCGTTGAAGCGACGTCCGCGACTTGGAAGGCGGGGACGGTGTTCCTCCTGGAATTGATGGATGAGACAGGCACTCGTCGCCTTCTCGTTCCGCGTGTCGTGCTGTAGAGGGGCTGCCATGTTGACTGTCATCCACCATCCGGCATCGCTCCCTCCCGGCTACCTGTTTGACAGCTGGCGGGTGGTGAAGCTGCTGGGGGCGGGCACCTACGGCGCCGTCTACCGCGTGGAGAAGGGTGGCCAGCACTGCGCGATGAAGATCGCCATGCACCGGCCCGGGAGCGGCGACGCGGAGCAGGCGGACGCGAGGTTGATGCGCGAGGTCGGGTGCCTCGTCCACCTTCGTCACCCGAACATCGTCGGCATCCATGCCCACGGACGCTGGCCGGACATCCGCACGGGGTGGCTCTACGTCATCCTCGAATACGTGGATGGCTACACGCTGGCGGAGTGGGTGGAGAGGACGCACCCCACCTCGCAGGAGGTGGTCCGCGTCTTCGAGAAGCTCGCGGGCGCCATGGACTACATGCACGGGCGCGGCATCTTCCACCGCGACCTGAAGCTCGCGAACATCATGGTGCGCGCCAAGGATAGCGAACCCGCCATCCTCGACTTCAGCGCGGGCGACTACACGCACGCCGAGGACTTGACGGACGCCCCGCTGCCACCCGGCACACGCCGTTACCGCTCGCCCGAGGCTTCGCGCTTCTTCAAGGAGCACGGGGACGAGAAGGGCGCGCGGTACGAATTCAAGGTGACGGATGACGTCTACGCGCTGGGGGTCTGCCTCTATGACGTGCTGACGACGGCGGCACCTGCCAGTGGTTCCCCGAAGGCGACCGTCGAGGGACGCTGGGTGCCCAAGCCCGCTCGGGAGTTGAACGCGCGGGTGCCAGCGGGACTCAGTGACGTGGCGATGCGCTTCATCGCGCGCGAGCCTGAGCAGCGGCCATCTACGGCGGAAGTGATGCGGCGCGAGTTGGAAGCCCTGGCGGGCGAGGCGGGGCCGGAGTGGAGCGTGCCCGTGCACATCCCCTCGTTGAAGCCTCCTCCGACTCCGGCTTCCAACACGGATGAGGAGACGCCTCCTGAGCGCCGCGCGAGACGCGCCCGGGCGGTGGATGCCGGGGTGGCCCTCCTCGTCGTGGCGGCCGTGGCAGGGGCCTTCGTGTGGCTGCGCCCCACGCCTCCGCCGCCCGTCCACAAGGAAATCTCAGGGCGTCCGGCTGAGCCCGCCGTGCCGAGGGATGCGGGGGTCGCCTCCCTCGTGCCCTCTGTCTCTCCCCCCGGTGCGGGGGACGCGGGCCTCGCAGCTGACGCAGGCGACATGCTGACCGCGTCGTCCCCTGGGGTAGTTTTGCCCCCACTTGAATCTGTCCGGAAGGAAAGCTCCGCCGTGAAGCGTGCTCCCATCGTCGCAAGCCCGTCCACCTCCCTGGACAAGAAGGCCCCCGCCACCAGCGCCAGGGCGGAGTTCCTCGCGAAGTGCGCTGCGGCGAGCGCCGCCGTGGCCTTGCAACTCGGCTGCCCCAGCAGCGCCCAGGTGCGTCCCGAATCAGGGGCGTGCCCCGAGGAAGCACGCAACGCCATGTTCAATGCGCCCAATGAGGGAGGGCTTCTCCTGACGACACGGTCAGCAGTGGACCTCACCATCGACAAGAGCCAGCCGGGCTATCCGGGGGATGAGGGTGTCTTCAGGGATGGGCCCGTGACAGGAGTTGTCTACGGGGGCAACCGAGGAATTCCCAAGGGGACGGTACTCTATGGGCGCGCGTGGACCGGCGACGGAACGTTCCTCCTGGTCCGCTACACCGAGGCGCGCTTCCCGGATGGGCGCACCCTTCCTGTGTGCCTTGCGATTGGGAAAGACGGCCCGCAGGAAGCATGGCCGGGCTCCAAGCCCGGAGCCGTCCTCTACTCTCGTGCTGCGGTGGCATATGTCGTGGACCGCTGGCCCTGATGCCGCTCCCAACCGCGCTGGGACGGTGGCCCAGACCAACTGGGCGCCCATCCTGGGTCAAGAGTTCCAGGAGCTTACGAAGTCAGATGTAAAGGCAATTTGCATTTCGAGAATAGCAACGGACTCAGAGTGAAGACAGGCGCGTGAGCGTGGCTACCCGTGGCGTCATTCACGCCAGGAGGCGCAAAAGGTAGCTTTCCGTCTGCCTTTGCGCGGCTCCCTCGCGCAGGCATTCAGGAGCCCCTTCATGTCCCGTGGTGTTGACCTCCGGCTCGCCGGGGGCACGGTCCTCTTTTCCCACGAGGGAACCGCCTACGAGTTCTTCCAGGACCTGGGCACTGGC
>JAFADT010000173.1 GCA_023424585.1 Pseudomonadota bacterium | reverse complement strand
GGGTGAGGGGGGCCTGTTCAGGAGGAGGCTCGAAGGCGGCGGGGAAGTCGCTGAAGATTTCGGGGAAGTCCGGGGGAGCGGCGTGCTGTTCGTCGAAGTAGTGCCCCAGGGCCGTGCCCACGATGAGGCCGAGCACGATGGCCCAGGGCCCGCCGAGGAGGAGGCCGGCCATGAGACCCAACATCGCCCCGAGAACTTTTCCAGCACCCATGCCGACGCTTCGCTCCCTTGAACCGGGCCAGTTTTGCATAAGGTGGGTCGCATGACGGCCCAGTTGATTGACGGAAAAGCGGTGGCGGCGCGCGTGCGGGCGGAGATCAAGGAGGAGGTGGCGCGCCTGAAGGCGGAGCGCGGCATCACCCCGGGACTCGCCGTGGTGCGCGTGGGGGAGGACCCGGCGTCCAAGATCTATGTGACGAGGAAGAAGGAGGCCGCCGCGGAGGCGGGCTTCAATTCCTGGGAGCACCACCCGGACGAGAACATCACCCAGGAGGAGCTCCTGGCGCTGGTGCACCGGCTGAACGAGGACCCGGCTGTGCACGGCATCCTGGTGCAGCTGCCGTTGCCCAAGCACCTCGACGCGGAGGCCATCATCTCGGCGGTGAAGCCGGAGAAGGACGCGGATGGCTTCCACCCGGTGAACGCGGGCAACCTGCTGTTGGGGCGGCCGGCGACGCGGGCGTGCACACCCTACGGGGTGATGCGGCTGTTGGAAGAGGTGGGGTGCGATCCGGCGGGCAAGCGCGCGGTGGTGGTGGGCCGCAGCAACATCGTGGGCAAGCCGCAGGCGCTGATGCTCTTGCAGAAGGACGCGACGGTGACGGTGTGTCACCGCAAGAGCGACCTGCCGGCGGAGGTGGCTCGGGCGGACATCCTGGTGGTGGCGGTGGGCGTGCCGGAGCTGGTGAAGGGCGCGTGGCTCAAGCCGGGCGCGGTGGTGATTGACGTGGGGATGAACCGCAAGGCGGACGGCAAGCTGGTGGGGGACGTGGAGTTCGCCGCGGCGGCGGAGCGCGCGTCGTTCATCACGCCGGTGCCGGGTGGGGTGGGCCCGATGACGATCGCGATGCTGATGAAGAACACGCTGGAGGCGGCTCAGCGCGCGGGGAAGTGATTGGACGGTGGTGCGCGGCCGGCCCGGGTTGTGAGAATGGATTGCACGACCCGGTCCCAGTGTCGATGCGCCGGGTGCCGCGCTCCGCCATTCTCCTTCGCCCCTGACGGGACCTGACGGAAGATGCGCGCATGGGTCCGGCCTTGCACCGATGCGCAGTGCGCGGAGCCGCGCTGGGGCTGCTGCTGCTCGCGACCCCCACGCGTGCCCAGGCCGCGACGCCCTTGCCCACGTTCTCCCTGGAGCGCCTGGATCCGAATCCGGGGCTGGGGCCCCTGGCGCTCGGAAACGGTGAGCTGCTCGCTCCTGGGGAGCTGCGCATCTCCCTGATGGCGCACTATCAGCACTCCGCGCTGCGGATCCCGAACGGACTGCTGGAGCCCTCGCTGGTCCTGTCCCGGACCACCGGACTGGTATCGCTGGCTGTCGGCGTGCTGCCCTGGCTGGAGCTTCAGGCCCAGCTTCCAGGCGTCATCCATCAGCGCGGCGCGGACCTGAGCACCTCGCTGTCCATTGCCTCGCCGTCGCGCAGCGGGCTGGGGGCGCCGAGGATCGCGGCCCGACTGGGCCTGCTCGGGACCTCCGCTCCCGAGGCCTTCAAGCTCGCGGTCGACCTGGACATGAGGCTCCCCGTTGGCGGCTCTGGCGCGCTCGCTCGTGACCGGGGTGTCCGCGGCCAGGGGCGGATCATGATGGGAAAGCGCTGGGGGGCCGTGGCTCCGGCGCTGGAGCTGGGCGTGCTCCTGCGTCGCGCGGTGACCGACTCCAGCGTCGACCGCGTCAACGGCGTGGGCAACGAGCTTCGCGCCGGTGCGGGCCTGACGGTGGGCCATGCCTTCCGCGCGGAGGCATCCGTGCTCGGGGCCTACTCCTGGCGACAGCAGCGCGTCAGCGGCGAGCTCCTGGGCGGCCTGCGCTATGCCGCCGTCCGGCCATGGGAGTTCTTCGCCATGGCCGGAGCGGGCCTGGGCTCGGAGCCGGGGTCGCCGCGCTTCCGGGTGCTCGCGGGGCTGGCCCTGCTCTTCGACAAGCCGCCGCCTCCGCCCCCGGAAGACATCGTCTACGAGCTCGTCCAGGGGCTGCCGCGCGCCCCCGTCGAACCTCAGCTCGAACCCGAACCCACACCTTCCGAGCCCCCCAGGCCCGAGCCGTCCACGGAGCAGGCCTGGAGCGAGACCGACACGGATGGGGACGGCGTCGTGGACGCGCTGGATGCGTGCGTTCATGCACAGGGAACCCGTGAGCACGGCGGTTGCCCCGAGGCCGACGACTCGCTCGTGACCCTGACCCGCGAGCGACTCGTCCTCCATGGCCAGGTCTTCTTCGAGGTCGGCGCGACGACGCTGCCGGGCCGCTCGCGAGTCCTGGATCAGGTGGCGCGGGTGCTGCTGGAGCATCCGGAGGTGGCGCGCGTCGTCATCGAAGGGCACACGGACGCGGAGGGCTCGCCTGCCTCCAATCAGCGCCTGTCCCTGGCCCGAGCCGAGGCGGTGCGTGACTACCTCGTGCGTCAGGGAGTCCCCGCCGAGCGGCTGGAGGCGCGAGGACTCGGTGCACGCCGGCCCGCGGGCTCCAATGGAACGCAGGCCGGCCGTGGCGAGAACCGCCGCGCGGAGCTGCTGTTGATTCTGGGCGAGCCCACCTCGGCCCGGTCCATCCCCGCGCCACCACCTCCCTGAGCCCCTGCTTTCAAAGCAATAGTGTCCATTGTACACCATGATGGGCTCAAGGACCTGAGAGGAGGGGCGTGATGAACCGTGAGGAGCGCATTGCGGGAGGGTTGTATGGGTTGCTCATCGGCGATGCGTTGGGCGTCCCCTATGAGTTCCACCGGCCAGAGACGATTCCGCCTCCCGAGGCCATCGAATACGACCCACCGTCAGGGTTCGACCGCGCGCATGACCGCGTCCCTGCTGGCACGTGGTCGGACGACGGCGCGCATGCGCTGTGCCTGCTGGATTCATTGACGTATCAGAAACGGCTCGACTGCGAGGACCTGGGCCGGCGGCTGGTGAACTGGCAGGACTGGGGCTACCTCGCCGTGGATGGCGACGTCTTCGACGTGGGCATCCAGACCAGCACCGCCCTGCGCAGGCTGCGCGACGGCACGCCCGCGATGCTCGCCGGGCCCAATGGCACCCTGGACAACGGCAATGGCTCACTGATGCGGGTGCTGCCATTGGCCCTGTGGCACCAGGGCAAGGACGCGGCGCTCGTCTCGGATGCCATGGCACAGTCGTGTGTGACGCATGGCCATGTGCGCGCCCAGGTCTGCTGCGCGCTGTACTGTCTTTGGGCGCGTCGCGTCCTGGAGGGCGCGTCGGACCCGTGGGCCGAAGCCGTCTCCACCTTCCGCGACCTGTACGTCGAAGGCTCCCCGCAGCGGGAGGAGCTGGAGGCCCACATCCGTCCGGACGACCCCGCGCCGGGCAGGGGCGGCGGTTACGTCGTGGACTGCCTGCGCTCCGCTCGGGCCTGCGTGGCGAACGGGAAGACCTATGAAGAGGTCGTCAAAGCCGCCATCCGGCTGGGCCACGACACGGACACCACGGCCGCGGTCGCGGGCGGCATCGCGGGGCTCATCCATGGCTTGAAGGGCATCCCGCACCGCTGGCGCTCACAGCTGCGGGGCCAGGGGCTCGTGGAGCCACTCCTGGAGCGCCTCATGACGTCCCTGGGCTGAAACCCAGCCCAGCAGCGGCACGCCCACGTTGCGCGGGCACGTGAGCACGAGGCGCACCGTGCGGACGGCGCGCGGGTTCAGGGCGCGAAGGCCTCGCGCACGCCCTCACGGCGCAGCGTGAAGAGCATCCACACCGCCACGGGCACTCCGATGAAACAGCCCGGCGTCAGCGTATACATCGCGCAGATGGCGCCCACCGTCGCCAGGCCGTAGCCCTTGAGGTTCATCGCGTTCAACGCGCCCCAGATGGCGAGCAGCCCGCAGAGGATTCCGCCCACGATGGCCAGCGAGAAGCCCGTCGTGAACTCCAGCACCACCGGCGCCTGTCCCGGCGTCGAGAAGGGCGACGCCACCTTCAGCGCCGCCAGCGTCGCGCCCAGCAGGCTGAAGGCGACGTGCAGCACGCCCACGATGAGCAGGAAGAACGCGGGGAAGCGCACGATCTGGAAGATCTTGAAGCGCGGGTCGCTCGGCGCCAGCTGAGGGCCCGGGCCGCTCATGACCGCCCCTTCAGCGCGCCTACGATCATCCGCGTCGCGGGGGACTTGTTCAGCGTGTAGAAGTGGATGCCCGGCACGCCGCGCGCCAGCAGCTCCATGCACTGCACCGTGGCGTGCGCCACGCCCAGCTGCACCACCGCGTCTGGCTGATCCTTCACGCGCTCCATCTGCAACGCCAGACGCATGGGCACTGTCGCGCCGCACATGCGCGTGAAGCGCTGGACCTGCTCGTAGTTGGTGATGGGCATGATGCCGGGAACGATGGGGACATTGATGCCCACCCGCCGCGCCCGCTCCACGAAGTCGAAATAGAAGGCGTTGTCGAAGAAGAGCTGCGTCACCACGAAGTCCATCCCCGCATCCACCTTGGCCTTCAGGTGCTTGAGGTCGTCCTCGCGCGACGCCGTCTCCACGTGGCCCTCCGGATAGCACGCACCCCCGATGCAGAAGTTGAAATCCTCTTCTCGGACGAATCGGACCAGCTCCTCCGCGTAGCGGAACCCCCCGGGCACCGGCTCGAACGCCGCCTGCCCCTGCGGTGGGTCCCCGCGCAAGAGGAGCACGTTCTCGATGCCCGCCGCTTCGAGCTGGCGCAGCATGTCACGCAGCTCATCGCGGGTATGACCCACGCAGGTCAGGTGCGCCATCGCCTCGATGCCGGTGTGCTGCTTGATGTGGGTGACGAGCTCCACCGTCCGGTCGCGCGTGCTCCCGCCCGCTCCGTACGTCACCGACACGAACCCCGGCTCCAGCGGCGCGAGCTCCTCCACCGTGCGCAGGAGCGAGGCCACGCCCGCGTCCGTCTTGGGAGGAAAAAACTCGAAGGAGAAGCTCGGCTTGGAGGGGTTGAGGCAGTTGCGAATCTTCATGTCGGGAGGAGTGTAGTCCCTTCCGCGTCGGCCTTGATCGGAGAAGGTGCGCCGCTATAGTCCGCGCCGTTTCGCCACCCCCTGCCCATGGAGAAGTCAATGACCCGGCGTACGCCCCTCAACGAGGCCCACCGCAAGTTGGGAGCCCGCATGGTTGACTTCGTCGGCTGGGACATGCCGGTGCAGTACTCGTCCGTCATCGGCGAGCACGAGGCCGTGCGCAACGCCGTCGGCCTCTTCGACGTCTCCCACATGGGCGAGATTGAATTCAGCGGCCCCGGCGCGCTGGAGACCGTGAACCGGCTCATCTCCAACGACCTCGCCCGGATCCAGGACGGCCAGGCCGTCTACGCGGGCCTGCTCAACGACGTGGGCGGCTTCGTGGACGACGTCGTCGCCTACCGCTTCAGCCCCGAGCGCATCCTCATCTGCGTCAACTCCAGCAACCGCGAGAAGGACTTCACCTGGATGAAGGCGCGCGCGGAGGGCGTCGCGCCGGTGGACCGGAGCGACGAGTACGCGCAGATCGCCATCCAGGGCCCCAAGGCCCTGGGGCTGGTGCAGCGCCTGACGCAGGCGGACCTGTCCAAGGTGGGCACCTACCGCTTCACTGAAGGGGAGGTGGCCGGCGTGAAGGCCATCATCTCCCGCACGGGCTACACCGGCGAGGACGGCTTCGAGCTGTACTGCGCCGCCGGCGACGCCGTGAAGCTCTGGGACGCGCTCCTGGAGGCCGGGCAGACGGACGGCGTGAAGCCCTGCGGCCTGGGCGCGCGCGACTCGCTGCGCACGGAGATGAAGTACGCGCTGTACGGCAACGACATCGACGACTCGCACACCGCGCTGGAGGCGGGCCTGGGGTGGATCGTCAAGCTGGACAAGGCGGGCGGCTTCATCGGCAAGGACGCGCTCGTCGCGCAGAAGGCCAAGGGCGTGGAGCGCAAGCTCGTGGGCTTCGAGCTCACCGGCGCCGGCATCCCGCGCCACGGCTACCCCATCCTCAAGGACGGCGCCCGCGTGGGCGAGGTCACCAGCGGCACCATGGGCCCCACGGTGCGGAAGCCCATCGGCATGGGCTACGTGCCGGCGAGCCTCGCCGCCGAGGGCTCCACGTTCGACGTCGAGATCCGCGGCCGCGCCGTGCCCGCCGTCGTCGTGAAGACCCCCTTCCTCAAGAAGTCCTGATCCCTTCCTTCCACACCCGTTGTGAGGAGCTGAACTCCCATGGCCAACATCCCGCAGGACCTGAAGTACACCCAGGAGCACGAGTGGGCCCGCGTCTCCGGCAAGAACGTGGTGGTGGGCATCACCGAGCACGCCTCGACCACGCTGGGCGACGTCGTCTACGTGGAGCTGCCCAAGCTGGGCGCCCAGGTGACGGCCGGTGCCTCGTTCGGCACCGTCGAGTCCGTCAAGGCCGTGTCGGAGCTGTTCGCGCCCGTCTCCGGCAAGGTGGTGAAGGTGAACGACAGCCTCGCGGAGGCGCCCGAGACCATCAACGCGGAGCCGTACGGCAAGGGCTGGCTCGTGGAGATCGAGCTCTCGGACGCCGAGCAGCTGGGCAAGCTGCTGGACGCCGACGCCTACGCGAAGCTCATCAAGGAGTAGTTCGAGCCGTTCCGCGCGCGCAAGAAGTCGCGCGTCCCGGTTGTTAGAGACGCTCCATGGAGCGCCGAGCACGCTCGGACGCCGAACTTCCTACCGCACCTCACGCGAGCCCTTTCGACCATGTCCCTCAACTGGAAGTACCAGGAGTCCTTCGCCGGCCGGCACATCGGCCCGGAGACCCCTGACGTGAAGCAGATGCTGTCCACGCTGGGTGTCACCTCGCTCGATGGCTTCATCGAGAGCGCCGTGCCCCCCGCCATCCGCTCCCAGGAGCCCCTGCGGCTGCCCGCGGGGAAGGGGGAGAGCGAGGTGCTGGCGCAGCTGGAGGTCATCGCCGCGAAGAACCAGGTGTTCCGGTCCTTCATCGGCATGGGCTACCACGACACCCACGTCCCCAACGTCATCCTGCGCAACATCTTCCAGAACCCGGGCTGGTACACCCAGTACACGCCCTACCAGGCGGAGATCTCCCAGGGCCGGCTGGAGGCGCTGCTCAACTTCCAGACGATGGTGACCGACCTCACCGGCATGGAGGTGGCCAACGCCTCCATGCTCGACGAGGGCACCGCCGCGGCGGAGGCCATGGCGCTCGCGCTGCACGCCAAGGGCGACAGCACGGGGGGGGCGTTCTTCGTCTCCGAGGGCTGCCACCCGCAGACGGTGGAGGTGGTGCGCACGCGCGCCATCCCGCTGGGCGTGGAGGTCGTCGTGGGCGACTACCGCGCGGTGGACCTGTCCCAGAAGAAGTTCGTCGGCGCGCTGGTGCAGTACCCGGCCACCGACGGCGTGGTGCACGACTACCGCGCCTTTGGCGAGAAGGTGCACGCGGCGGGCGGCCTGCTCGTCGTCGCGGCGGACCTGCTGGCCCTCACGCTGCTGACGGCGCCGGGCGAGTTCGGCGCGGACGTGGTGGTGGGCAGCGCGCAGCGCTTCGGCGTGCCGCTGGGCTACGGCGGCCCGCACGCCGCCTTCTTCGCCACGAAGCACGCGTACACCCGCGTGATGCCGGGCCGCCTCATCGGCGTGTCCGAGGACGCGCAGGGCCGGACCGCGCTGCGCATGGCGCTGCAGACGCGCGAGCAGCACATCCGCCGTGAGAAGGCCACGAGCAACATCTGCACCGCGCAGGTGCTGCTGGCCGTGATGGCCGGCATGTACGCCGTCTACCACGGGCCGGAGGGGCTCAAGGCCATCGCGGAGCGCGTGCACGGGCTCACGGTGGTGCTGGCGCGGGGCCTCGCGAAGCTGGGCTTCAAGCCGAAGCACGAGCAGTTCTTCGACACGCTGCGCGTGGAGCTGACGCCCGCGCAGGTGCGGGGCGTGCTGTCCGCCGCGGAGGCCGCGCGGATGAACTTCCGCCGCATCGACGAGAAGACGCTCGGCCTGTCGCTGGACGAGACGACGCGCGCCCGGGACGTGGAGGACATCCTCGCGGCCTTCATCCAGGGCGCGAACAAGTCCGCCGCCCCGGTGAACCTGGACGAGGTCGCCGAAGGCCTGGAGAGCCCGCTGCCCCCCGAGCTGCGCCGCGCGAGCGCGTACCTCACGCACCCGGTCTTCAACCGCTACCACTCCGAGACGGAGATGCTGCGGTACGTGCGCCGGCTGGAGGCGAAGGACCTGTCCCTTACGCACTCCATGATCCCGCTGGGCAGCTGCACCATGAAGCTCAACGCCACCGCGGAGATGATCCCGGTGACGTGGCCCCAGTTCAGCAAGCTGCACCCGTTCGCGCCCACCTCGCAGGCGGCCGGCTACAAGGTCGTCTTCGAGCAGCTGGAGCACGCGCTGGCGCAGGTGACGGGCTTCGCCGGGTGCTCGCTCCAGCCCAACGCGGGCAGCCAGGGTGAGTACGCGGGCCTGCTCGTGATCCGCGCCTACCACCAGGCGCGCGGGCAGGGGCACCGCGACGTGTGCCTCATCCCGTCCTCCGCGCACGGCACCAACCCGGCCTCGGCGGTGATGGCCGGCTACCGGGTCGTCGTCACCAGGTGCGACGAGAACGGCAACATCGACCTGAGCGACCTGCGCGCCAAGGCGGACGAGCACAAGGACCGGCTCGCCGCGCTGATGGTGACGTACCCGTCCACGCACGGCGTGTTCGAGGAGGAGATCCGGGAGATCTGCTCCACCATCCACGAGCGCGGCGGCCAGGTGTACATGGACGGCGCCAACCTCAACGCGCAGGTGGGGCTCACCGCGCCGGGCCTCGTTGGCGCGGACGTCTGCCACATCAACCTGCACAAGACGTTCTGCATCCCGCACGGCGGTGGCGGCCCGGGCATGGGCCCCATCTGCGTGGCGTCCCACCTGGTGAAGTTCCTCCCCGGACACCCGGTGATCCAGACGGGCGGGGCGGAGGCCATCGGCGCCATCTCCGCGGCGCCGTGGGGCAGCGCCAGCATCCTGCTCATCTCCTGGATGTACATCCAGATGATGGGCGGCGAGGGCCTGACGCAGGCCACGAAGATGGCCATCCTCAACGCCAACTACGTCGCGGAGCGGCTCCAGCCGCACTACCCGGTGCTCTACCGGGGCAAGCGCGGCCGGGTGGCCCACGAGTGCATCGTGGACCTGCGCCCGCTGAAGAAGACCGCGGGCGTCGAGGTGGAGGACGTGGCCAAGCGCCTCATGGACTACGGCTTCCACGCCCCCACCGTGTCGTTCCCGGTGGCGGGCACGCTGATGATCGAGCCCACGGAGTCCGAGTCCAAGGCGGAGCTGGACCGCTTCTGCGACGCGATGATCGCCATCCGCCAGGAGATCCGCGACGTGGAGGAGGGCCGCGTGCCCAAGGACAACAACGTCCTAAAGAACGCGCCGCACACCGCGCGCACGCTCACCGCGGTGGAGTGGAACCGCCCGTACAGCCGCGAGCAGGCCGTGTTCCCCACGCCGTGGGTGCGCGACAACAAGTTCTGGCCGTCCGTCGGGCGCCTGAACAACGTGCTCGGCGACCGCAAGCTGGTGTGCTCGTGCCCTCCCATCGAGGACTACGACACGCCCGCGCAGAAGGTCGCGTGACGTTCGAAGCCCGCTGACCGGGCACCGGGGCCGTCTTCCAGCGCATCGGAAGGCGGCCCTCGTGCTTTCGCGCGCTTCTAGCGGGCCCTCGCGGGCTCCACGTGGACCACCACGTCCACCACCTGCGGGTAGGCGCCGTGCAGCGTCGCCTCCACCTTGTCCGCGACCTCGTGGGCCTGCGCGGTGGTGAGCTGCGGATCGACCTCGATCTTCAGGTCCACGTAGACGCTCTCCTCCATGCCCCGGCTGCGCACGTCGCGGCACGAGCGCACGCCCGCCACCGACAGCGTGTGCTGGGACACCTGCGCCGGATCCAGGCGCGCGGTGTCGGAGAGGATGCCCACCGCCTGCCGGACGATGCCGTAGGCCACCCGCGCCACGAAGACCATCACGGCCAGGGCCACCAGGCCGTCCGCGCGCGGGAAGCCCAGGGCCACCAGGCCAATGGAGATGAGCACCGCGATGCTCACGAACACGTCCGACAGCGTGTGCTGCGCGTCCGCCAGCAGGAGGGAGCTCTTGTACTTCTCCCCGTAGTGCCGCTCCACCCGGGTGACGACCAGGTTGATGGCGAGCGTGAAGACCATCACCCCCGCCATCGTCACCGACACGGTGGGGTGCTTGTCGTGCAGGAGCGAGTCGAGCGCCATGCGCCCCAGCTCCAGCATGCCCACGCCGATCATCGCGCCGATGCCCAGCGACGCGAGCGCCTCGAACTTGCCGTGGCCGTAGGGGTGGTCCGCGTCCGCCGGCTGTGACGCGACGCCCATGGCGACGAGGCCCAGCACGTTGGAGCTGCCGTCGATGAACGAGTGCAGCCCGTCCGCCGTCACCGACGCGGACTGGGCCATCAGGCCGAAGACGAGCTTGGCCGCCGCCACCACCCAGTTGGCCACGAGGATGGCCAGGAGGACGAAGCGGACCTTCCGGTTGCGCTCCTGGAGCGCGGCGCCGCGGTCGACGAGAATGGCTTCCACGGCGGGGCAGGGTAGTGCCCCGGCGCCTCCACCGCGAGGCCTCCGTGGGTCCTACTGTCGGAACAGCCGCATCCGGGGGCCGCCGCCCATCTCCAGGAAGAAGCCGAACTGGAAGCGCACCGTCGCGTCCTGCCCCAGCAGGCCGGACGGCGGGTTGGGGAAGGGCTGCGCGCGCTTGAAGGAGGCCACGGCCTCCATGTCCAGGAAGTCCAGGCCGCTGCTCTTCTCCACCTGGATGTCCTTCACCGCGCCGCGCTCGTCCAGGGTGATGGACAGCAGCGTCTGCCGGTCGCGACCGGCGTAGATGTTCCCCGTCGGGTCGCGCATGCGCAGCTGCTCGTTGGGGTTCCAGTGCATGCCCACGCTCTGCTTCACGCGGTTGAAGAAGCTGGCGTACTTCCACTCGCGCGTGTTGAGGAAGGTGCCGTCGCCCTCCTCCTGGTCCCGCAGCATGTCGTTGGGCGCCGCGCCCACCACCTTGTCCATGGCCGCCTGTGACGGCATCAGCGTGGCCAGGCCCGGAGACCCCACGTGGCCGGCGGAGCCCTCCTGGTCGCTGTCCTCGCCCTGGCCGGGCTGGATGCGCAGGCGCTTCGCGTTGCCCTCGGTGGCGTCGCTCTCCGACTGGTTCTTCACCGCCATGCCCGGGCCGCGCTCGCGCGGATCCGTCTTCATGGCGATCTCCTGCTTGCGGCGCGTCTCCGGCATCTCGAAGACGGGCTTCTGCCCGCCCTGGGACTGGGCCCGGTCGTCCGCGCCCTGGCCGTTGTTGCCCGACACGCGCGGGGGCTGCACCTGCTCCTGCGCCGCGCCCTCCTGCTTCTGGGGCGCGGTCCGCTGGGGCATGGCGTTGCGGTAGAAGGCCGTCTGGTCGCGCGCGCGCGTCTCCTTCTCCACCGTGTTGTTGTGCTCGGCCAGGTACTTCGCGTCCGGGGACTGCTGATCATTCCCCGGCGCCACGTCCACCACCTGGCCCTGGGGCTTCGTCTCGTCCGGCTTCTTCTCTTCCTTGGGCTCGCGCTTCTCCGTGGGGCGGGGCTTCGTCTGCTGCTGCGCCACCTGCCCCCGGTTCTTCGCCCACTGCTCGGACGTGAGCGGACGCACCGCCACGGACGTGGGCCGCGCTGGGCGCTTCTCCTGGGGAAGGCTCCCCTGCACGACGGACATCAGGAGCACGAAGCCCACGAAGGCCGCCTGGGCCAGGAGCGCCAGGACGACCGCCACCAGGTAGCGCAAGGGCCCGCGCTGCTTCCGCGCGCGCCGCTGACGCCAGTCTGTCGAGGAACCCGTGCCCACGGCCTGATGATAAACCTCCGGACCGCTTCTACAGTCCCGAACGTGCGGCCCGTAACAGCCGGGACATGGAAGAGATTCGCGAGCGCCTTCGTGGGTGCTCCAGAAATGTCCGGTTCATCTCAGTAGATGGGGGCCACCTCCGCTCCGTTGAAGTAGAAGCGCAGGATCTCCGGATAGCTCTGCCCCGCCTCGGCCCGGCCGATGGCGCCTGTCTGACACATGCCCACGCCGTGGCCCCAGCCGCCGCCCCGGAACAGCCAACCGGTGAGCCGGCCCTCGGCGTCCCGCTCGGCCTCCACGGTGGCCATGCTGCTGTTGAGCATCCCGAAGAGCCGCCGGATGTTCAGCTCCCCGCGCACCTGGGTGGCCCCCTGGGTGCCGGTCACGGTGAGCAGCCGGGCGCGGCCGGACACCCCGCGCTCGGACAGGGCCAGGCCCTGGATGGAGCCCACGCCCAGCTTCTCCGTGAGCGCGTCCACCTGGCCCTGGGTGAAGCGCTTCTCCCACCGGAACTTCGACGGCTGCGCGAAGCTGGACCGCTTGCACGCGGCCGGCACGTCCGCCGTCGCCAGCCACGCCTTGAGGTTCGACGGGCCGGGCACGTCCGGCGCGGGCTCCAGGAGGTCCGGCCGGCCGCGCAGGCTGGGGTCGGGCGGGCCGCCCCACACCACGTCGTTGTCCTCGGTGTGGCCGCCGCACACGGCGCTGTAGACGGAGTCCACCAGCCGGCCGTCCCGGCTGAAGAGCGCCTGCCCCCGGGTGGCCTCCACCGCGGCGGTGGTGCTGGCCGCCTCGCCGGTGCGACCCCGGTACACCGCGCAGTGCTGCTCCGAGCACAGCAGGTACGGATCCGCCAGGTGCTTGATGCCCACCTTGGCCAGCACCTCGCCGCGCGCGGTGACGGCCTGGGCCTTGAGGGCCTCCGGGTGGGCGCGCGCGAAGATCTCGGACGGCACCAGCCCCTTGAGCAGGTCCTCCAGGCCCACCACGTTCACCACCGCGAGCTTGCCGCCGCGGTCCACCGCGAACTGGAGCGCGCCCCGGAAGCTGCGGTCCTCGAAGGCGTGGAAGTCGTAGCCCACGCCGTACTCCACCTGCCGCACGTCGAAGCCGCTGCCGTCCGGCGTCTCCGCGTCCAGCCGGTCCTGCGCCAGGCCCACCACGGCGTCGTTCTCGTCCTTCAGCTCCAGGATGGCGCTGGAGGGCTTGCGGACCTCCTCGAAGAGGGTGGTGCGCAGGCCGTAGCGCTCGAGCAGCTCCGCCTGCTTCTTCGCCGCGGCCGAGGGCGTCAGCGCCTCGTCCCCCAGCAGCAGGTAGCGCCGGTTGTCGATGACCTTCCCCGCGATGCCGTACACGGAGCCCAGCGTGTGCGTGCGCACCGCGAGCCCGCGCGCGCGCCAGGCCTCCTGCGCCTCCGCGAGCCCCGCCTTGTCCGCGAAGCGGAACTCGCCCAACTGTAGCCGCGCGCTCCACTGGGCCGGCTCGCCCTGCGTCACCCGCACCGTCCAGCGCGAGCCCGCGGGCGCGTCCAGCACCTTGTCGCCCGGTCCGCCGAAGCGCAGCCGCATCCGGCCGCGGGGTGAGAACGTCACCGCGTCCCGCCCCTCCATCAGCTTGATGGGGAGGCGCGGCTCGCCGTTGCGGAAGTCCAGGCGCTTCAGGTCCTGCGGCCCGGGCAGGCCCGACGTGAGCGGATCCTCCAGGCCACGGGGGGCGGGAACGCTCACGCGCACGCCCGCGTCGGCGGCGGTGAGGGCGGGGACGGAGACCTCCGGCTCGCCCAGCCCCCGGGTACCCGGCGTGGGAGAGGGCGCCGGCGTGGCGCAGGAGGCGAGCAGCAGGGCGGTCAGGAGCAGGACGGCGTTGGACACGGCGGCGGCACCGTAGCCGCCATGGGGCCGACCGTCACGGTTCTCCCTCCCCCTGCAGCGCGCCTCCCTCTGGATGACCGGCAGTGAATAGAACCCCCGACGCCGTGCGTTGCCCCTGCTCATGCGAATTCTTGGAGGCAACGGATTGAAG
>JAFADT010000670.1 GCA_023424585.1 Pseudomonadota bacterium | reverse complement strand
ACGCTGGCGCTGATCGGCGGGCGCACCGCGGAGCGGGTGGCGCGGGCGCTCTCTCGGGTGGAGCGCCCCACGTACCTGGTGCTGGTGTTCCTGGTGGGCAGCCACCTCCAGGCGCGTGACGTCGCGGCGTGGGCGCTCCTGCCCGCCTTCGTGGGGCTGCGCTTCCTGGGCAAGGTGCTGGGCGGGCGGTTCGCGCGGCGGCTCACCGCGGGCGTGTTGGACCTGCCGCCGCGCTTCGGCTACGCGCTCATCTCCCAGGGGGGCCTGGCGCTGTGCCTGGTCGCGGAGTACGTGATGCTGGTGCCCGGCTCGCTGTCGCAGCGCGTGCTGGACGTGGTGGCGGCGGGCGCCGTTGTCAACGAGATGCTCGCGCACGGGGCCTTCCGGCAGGTGCTGGCCGCGGAGCCCCGGCCCTCCGAACCCTCGCGGGACGCGCCTCCCGAGGGTGACGCGGGGGTGGCGGCATGAAGGGCTCCATCTTCCGCTTGCTGCTGCTCATGGCGCTGCTCGCGGCCATCACCCAGGCGCAGGTGGTGCGCGCGGACGCGGGCACGCCGGTGCTGCTGGCGGCGGGCGCGCTGCTGCTGTGCGGCCTGTTCGCGGGCAAGGTGGCCAAGGGCCTGGGCCTGCCGCGCCTCACCGGCTACCTGCTGGTGGGCGTGGCGGTGGGGCCCTTCGCGCTGGGCTTCATCCCCAACGCGGGGGTGAAGGGGCTGGAGCTGGTGAAGGGGCTGGCGGTGAGCCTCATCGCGCTCGTCGCCGGCACGGAGCTGCACCTGGGGCTCATCCGCCGGGTGGGCGCGCGCGTGGCGCTGCTCTGCACGGCGGTGTGCGGGGTGACGTTCGCGGTGTGCTTCGGGGCGACGTTCGCGCTCAAGCCCGTGCTGCCGTTCCTCTCCCCCATGACGGTGCCGCAGGCGCTGGCGGTGAGCGCGCTGCTGTCCACGGTGGTGGTGTCGTTCTCTCCCACGGTGACCATCGCCATCGTGCAGGAGACGTCCGCGCGCGGCCCCTTCACGGAGTTCCTGATGGCGCTGGTCATCATCGGGGACCTGTTCGTGATGGTGGCCTTCGGCCTGGCGGCGGGCATCACCCGCGCGACGTTCGGCAACGGGTTGGACGTGCCCGCGCTGGTGGGCGGGGTGGGGTGGGAGCTCGTCGGCTCGGTGGGCGTGGGGTTCCTGCTGGCGGTGGTGATGCTGCTGTACATGCGCAGCGTCAACCGCGAGCTGCCGCTGTTCCTCGTGGGGCTGTTGTTCGCGGCGGCCGAGGGGGGCTCGCGGCTGCACCTCTCGCCGGTGCTCGTCTCCCTGGCGGCGGGCGCGCTCATCGCGAACCTGGACGAGCGCGAGGGCCGGCGCATCCACCAGGCCATCAACCAGGCGGGCCTGCCGGTGTTCGCGCTCTTCTTCGCCGCGGCGGGCGCGGGGCTGCGGCTGGACTCGATGATGGCGGTGGGGCCCGCGGCGCTGCTGCTGGTGGCGCTGCGCGGCCTGGCCATCTGGAGCGCGTGCCGCAGGTTCGCGCCGGCGGAGGACCCGCGCCTCAAGCGCTACCTCTGGATGGGGCTCATCTCCCAGGCGGGCGTGACGTTCGGGCTGGCGGCGCTGGTGTCGCGCACCTTCCCGTCCTTCGGGCCGCAGGTGGAGGTGCTCCTCGTCGCGATGATCACCGTGCACGAGCTGGTGGGCCCGGTCCTCACCCGCCGCGCCCTCATGGGCAGCGGCGAAATCCGTGCGGAAGAGGCCAGCGGCGGCGCATAGTGGGGGGCACACCCCCTCACCCGGGGTGGTCTCTCCCAGGAGCCTGCCGTCATGCCCGCCGCCGTCGCTCCCATCCTCGAGGTGGACGTTGATCACCCCTCGCCGCGCCATGTCGCGCGCGCGGTGGAGATCCTGGAGAAGGGCGGCCTCATCGCCTACCCCACGGACACCTACTACGGGCTGGGCTGCGATCTGAATTCAAAGAAAGCGATTGAGCGGCTGTACCAGCTCAAGGGGCGGGACAAGAAGAAGCCGCTGTCGCTGCTGTGCCCGGACCTGTCGGACGTCGCCCGCTACGCGCACGTGAGCAACTTCGCCTACCGGGTCATGAAGGGGCTCACGCCGGGGGCCTTCACGTTCATCCTGGAGGCCACGCGCCTGGTGCCAGAGGTGATGATGACGAAGCAGAAGCAGGTGGGCCTGCGCGTGCCGGACGCGGGCCTGCCCCGCGAGCTGGCGAAGGCGCTCGGCCGCCCGCTCATCACCACCTCCGCCACCCACACGGACGGTACGGTCCTCTCCGACGCTCGGGACATCAAGGCGGCGCTGGGGCACGGGCTGGATCTCATTCTTGACGGAGGCGTCACGTTGAACGAGCCGTCCACGGTGGTTTCACTGATAGGCGATACGCTTGAAATCCTGAGGCAGGGCAAGGGTAGTCTGGAGTCCTGAAATCCTTTCCAGAGGGGGAAGCCTTGGCCGAGGGGGATCTTCCAGCAACGCCTGTCGTCGACTTACCGGAGCGGGTCCCGGGCGCGCTCGCGCTGCTCGGGCTCCTGGTGTTCCGTCCGATTGACCTGCACTACCGGCTGCGTGAGGCGGGCATCCGCGCGCCGGCGGGCCGCATCGGACAGCTGTGGCGCGAGCAGGCCGAAGGGGGCCGTGCCGCGGGGGCCTTCGTGGCGCGGATGCTGCTCCTGCTCGTGGTGCTGTCGCCGGTGCTCACCGTGGTCGCGGGGGTGGGCTTGAGGCTGATGGGCGTGCCGATGCGGGGCGTGTACCTGGTCTCCGCGGCGCTGTGCAGCGCGGTGGGGCTGGTGGTGGCGCTGGTGTCGGGGCTCGCGTCCGGGGTGCTGCTGGGCTCGCTGGCGAGCGTGTCCATGCTGGCGGCGCTGCACGCCACGGCGGGCGGCGCCTTCGGGCCGGAGTCCGGGGGCGGGGCGGCGATGACGGTGGGCCTGTGCCTGGGCATCGTGTCCGGCCTGTCCGCGGGGAGCATCGGGGGGCTGGCCAGCGGGCGCGGTCCCTCCGTGCGCAACGTGCAGGTGGCGGCCATCGCCACGAGCCTGGTGCCCATGCTGGTGTGGAGCAGCGCCTCGACGGTGTCCTTCGCGGGCGCGGTGGCGGCGAGCGCGCTGGTGGCCTTCCTGATGTGCGCGTTCCGGCTGCCGTTCTACGCGCTGGAGGTGCTGGCGCAGGCGGTGGCGTACGCGGTGGAGCGCTTCACGGGGAAGCCCACGCTGCGGTGGGTGCCGGTGCGGCATCACAACCTGAGCTACCTGCCGCACCCGTTCCTGGGCCGCCACCTGGCGCTGGCGGTGCGCTCGCGGCCGGCGGAGGTGCTGGCGGTGGCGGACGCGTGCCTGCGCTCGCCGGGCAACATCCTGGTGGGCTGGCCGTGGGTGGTGGAGGCGCTGGAGCGCGCGCACGCCCAGGAGGCCTCTGCGGAGCCCCAGGCCTGAGGTGGCCGGGGGCCGTTGGTGGGGTCAGCGCTTCTCCACGGTCGTGACGACCTTCGCTCCCACCTCGTTGGGGGCGTAGGTCACCTGCACGGTGTCGCCGGCCTTGATGCCCTCCAGGGTCTTCTTGAGCGCGGGCTGCTTCGCGGTGTCGATGACGTAGTTGAGCGGCGGGCCTCCGGGCGCCGGGCTCTCCAGCACCAGGTTGACGTCGGTGATGGCCTTCACCTTGCCCTCCTTGGTCTTCGCCGCCTGGGCCAGGGCCGTGTCGCCCACGCCGCCGAGCATCAGCACCGCCATCCACATCCATGCCTGTCCGCGCATCCTCGCCGCTCCTGGTAGGGGAGGGTGCGGATGCTGGCCTCGCCCGCGGAGGAAGGCAACGACGGGGCGAGGGCGCATGCCCCCCAGCGGGCCCGGCAGCGGGCGCGGGCCGGGGAGTTGCCCCACCGCGCTTCTTCGCTACCCTCCGGTGCCATGGAAGGACTGCTCGACGCGTTCATCGCCTTCATCCGCGCGGAGCGGGGCCTGTCCGGCAAGACGGTGGACGCCTACGCGGCGGACCTCACCGTGTACTTCGAGGACCTGCGCTCGCGCGGCAAGGACGACGCGGCGCGCGTCACCCAGGAGGACGTGCTCGCGCACCTGATGACGCTGGGCAAGCGGGGCCTGGGCCGCCGCAGCCAGGCGCGCCACCTGGCCGCGCTCCGCGTCTTCCACCGCTTCCTCGTCGCGGAGCGGCTGGCGGACAAGGACCCCACCGAGGACGTGGACACGCCGAAGTCGCCCCGCAAGCTGCCCGTGTTCCTCACGCTGGAGGAGGTGGAGCAGCTGCTCGCCGCGCCCGACGAGCGCACCGTCACCGGCCTGCGGGACAAGGCCATGATCGAGGTGCTCTATGCCACCGGCCTGCGCGTGACGGAGCTGTGCACGCTGGAGATCAACAACGTGCAGCTCACGGCTGGCTACCTCGTCACCAAGGGCAAGGGCTCCAAGGAGCGCATCGTCCCCCTGGGGCGCGTGGCCATCGAGAAGGTCCAGGAGTACCTGGCCCGGTCGCGGCCGGAGCTGTTGGGCAGGCGCGAGGCGAAGGCGCTCTTCGTCACGCCGCGAGGGGAGGGCTTCACGCGGCAGGGCTTCTGGAAGCTGCTCAAGCGCTACGCGCTGAAGGCCGGCATCCTGAAGCCCTTGTCGCCGCACAAGCTGCGGCACTCGTTCGCCACGCACCTGGTGGAGCGCGGCGCGGACCTGCGCGCGGTGCAGCAGATGCTGGGCCACGCGGACCTGGCGACGACGCAGATCTACACGCACGTCAACAGCGCCCGCCTGCGCAAGGTGTATGACGAGTTCCACCCGCGCAGCGACGCCTTCAAGCCCAAGCCCCCCGCGCGCAAGCGCCCGGCCGCGACGTGATGGGGCCGCGCTCCCGCGGCGCGCCACAAACCTGACAGACGGCTGTCACGAGGCGGGCCCATCGTGGCGTCATGACCTCGAACGCTTCGCTTCCCCTGACCCTGCTGGAGCTGGCCGACCCGGGCCTGCCCGGCCTCGAGAGCTACTCCCCCTATTGCCTCAAGGTGCACCGGGCCTTGAAGTACGCGGGGCTGCCCTATGCGCGCGGCTGCGCGGACAACCCGGCCGCGCACCGCAAGCACAACCCCACCGGCCAGGTGCCGGTGTTGCGGGTGGGGGAGGAGGCGGTGCCCGACTCCACGGCCATCCTCGCCCGCATCCAGCAGCTCGCGCCGGGCCGCATCGATGCGTCGCCGGAGGCGCTGCTGTGGGAGGAGCTGGCGGACACGGCCCTCAACGGCTTCCTCGTCGCGTCGCGCTGGGCGGATGACCGCAACTGGCCCCGGACACGCGCCGCGTTCTTCCACTTCATGCCGGCGCCGGTGCGCGCGGTGGTGCCCACGCTGATCCGGCGCAAGCAGGTGGAGAAGCTGGTGGCGCGGGACGTCTGGCGCGCGGGGCCGGAGGCGTGCTGGCGCCGCTTCGGGCTGCTGCTGGATCAGCTGGAGGCGCGGGCGCCGGAGCACGGCTTCTGGTTGAACGGCGCGCTCAGCGTGGCGGATCTCGCGCTGTTCGCGCAGCTGCACAGCCTGCGGACGCCGCTCACGCCCTGGCAGGGCGCGGAGGTGGAGCGGCGCGTGCGTCTGCGCGCGTGGCTCGAACGGGTGGACGCGGCGACCCGCGCCCCGAGCGTGCCCCTGCGCGTCGCGAGCTGAGCCGCATCGCCGAGCGGCAATGGCCGTGCCGCCAGTCCTTCCAGGCTCGACGCGACTTCGGCTGGGCCCTCAGTTCCCGCCCAGGTCGCCCAGGTTCAACCCATACGGCTCCGTCGTCGTCCTCCGGGGCTCGGGCTCAGGTGTCCCGGGCGCCGCCGGGGCCACGCGGATCAGCCCCGCCGCCCGCAGCCGCTCCACCGAACGCGACGCGGCCAGCTCTCCCATGGCCGCCGTGCGCAGCGCCTGTCGGATGCTCCGGCTGCCCCTCAGCTTGGAATAGAGATACAGATCATCCGCTGTCAGGTCCGCTGGGGTGGGGCGGGGGATGGGCTCGAACACCAGCCGTCCGTCCAACGCGAACAGCGCGTCACTCAAGGCCAGCGTCAACCCCACCTCCGCCTCGCGGTACAGCGCGTGCGCCTCCGGCACCGGCCCCCGCTCCAGCACCTGCGCCGCCAGCGCCACCGCCAGGTCGTACTTGCGCGACGACAGGAACGCGCGCACCAGCGCCAGGAGCTCCGTGAACTCCGTGGACTCACCCACCGTGGGCCCCGTCGACCGGTGCGGCGCCAGCGCTCCCCTCCGGTACAGGTGCAGCACCCAGCGCGCCGCGAACAGCGGGGCCTCCCTCGCGCTCGCCAGCAGCTCGCCCAGCGTCGCGCCGCCGGCCGCCAGGTCCAGGAGCACGTCCTCCTCCTCGGAGAAGGTCTCCACCGCGAACTCGCGGAACACGCGGAACGTCGTGTCCAGGCGCGGGAAGATCTCCCGGAACTGCGCCCACTCCTGCACCCGCGCCACCGCGTCCCGGTGCAGCGTGGCCAGGGGCAGCCGCAAGCCCACCGCCCGCCCCGACAACGGCAGCCCCGGCGTGAACTCCACCTCGCCCGACTCCCAGGTGTAGCAGTCGAACAACGCCTCGCGCGCCTTGTGCTCCATCGCCTCCGTCAGCTGCGACAGCTCCACGAAGCAGCGCTGCACCAGGAACGTGCCGTAGGGCAGGTTCGCCCCCTCCGCCGCCTCGAACGCCGCCGCCGCCCGGGGCGCGTCCAGGATGCGCAGGTTCACCAGCACCTGCGCCAGGTGCTCCCTCGGATCCGTGGAGGCCACCCCCACCAGGTGCCCGTCCCGCAGGTAGAACTCCCGGCGCACCGCCCCCCGCTCCACCCGCAGCGTCCCCTCCACCCCGGGTGCCGTGAACAGGGGCGGCACCACCAACTGGAGCCGGTAGCTGGCCAGGTTTCCTGTGAACGCTTCCATCCGTGGGCGCCCTCCAAGGCAGGTCGGACATGCTGCGCCGGCCACCAGGGTAGCGGGAGACCTGAGGCCCCTCAACCCCTCGGAACTGCTGGGTTTTTCCTGCCGGGGCGCAATGTTCCAGGGACGCCGGGCGCGCGAATGTCAGGCGTTGAAAGGGCCCACCCGTCCCAACGGAAGGTTGCAGCGTGACGGCGGGTATGCGAACGAGCCGTGTCCTCCACCCGTCATTCGGAGCGCGAATCGCGATGCGGATTCTCTCAGGCGTCCAGTCGTCCGGAAGGCTGCACATCGGCAACTATTACGGGGCGCTGCGGCAATTCGTGCAGCTCCAGGACCAGGGCGAGGCCTTCTACTTCATCGCCAACTACCACGCGCTCACCACCGTCCGGGACCCCCAGCTCGCGCTGGACCTCACGCGCGACGCGGCGCTCACGTACCTGTCCCTGGGCCTGGACCCCAGGAAGGCCGTCCTCTTCCGCCAGAGCGACGTGAAGGAGGTCCTGGAGCTCAACTGGATCCTCGGCACCGTGGTGCCCCAGTCGCACCTGGAGCGCGCCCACAGCTACAAGGACAAGATCGCCCGCGGCATCAGCCCGGACTTCGGCCTCTACGCGTACCCCGTCCTGATGGCCGCGGACATCCTGCTCTACAGCGCGGATCAGGTACCCGTGGGCAAGGATCAGATCCAGCACATCGAGTTCGCGCGCGACTGGGCCGTGAAGTTCAACACCCAGTACGTCCCGGGCTACGACCCGGCGGATCCGGAAGGGAAGGAGCGGGGCCACGCGCCCGGCATCCTCAAGCTGCCCTCCGCCTTCGTGCAGGAGAACGCCGCCACGGTGCCCGGCATCGACGGACAGAAGATGTCCAAGTCCTACGGCAACACCCTGGAGCTGTTCGGCGACGAGAAGGACATCAAGAAGCGCATCATGTCCATCAAGACGGACTCCACCCCCGTGGACGCCCCCAAGCCGACCACGGACGCGCCGCTCTACGAGCTGCTCAAGCTGATGCTCCCGCCCGGCGAGTTCTCCGACGTGGACGCGTCCTGGAGGGCCGGCGGCAAGGGCTACGGCGACTTCAAGAAGAAGCTCCTGGAGGCCTTCCACGTCACCTTCGGCCCCGCCCGCCAGCGCCGGCAGGAGCTGCTCAACGACCCGGGGGAGCTGGAGCGCATCCTCGCGGACGGCGCCGAGCGCGCCCGGGCCGAAGCCACCCGCCTGATGGACCGGGTTCGCAAGGCCGTGGGAATTACCTGAACACCTGTTCCTGTTCAAATGTTTGACCCCCCCGGGAGGCATTGCTAAGGAGGTCTGTCCCCCCGGCGCGCGCTAAAGGCCGGAAATTCGGGCCCTTTCGCATGACGAAGTTCCCATCCCCCCAGAAGGACGCCGGCCGGTGAGCGAAGGTCGCAAGCCCCCACCGCCCGACGACCTCCCACCGGACCCCGACGGGGAGGGAGTTCCGCGCACGCCTGGAGACGCGTTCCGGGTCGCGCTTCCCAACTTCGAGGGCCCCCTCGACCTGCTGCTCCACCTCATCAAGGAGCACCGGGTCGACATCTTCGACATCCCGCTGGCCCTCATCACCGCCAGGTACCTGGAGTACCTGGAGCGGATGCGGGAGCTGAACCTGGACATCGCCGGGGAGTTCCTGGTGATGGCCTCCACGCTCGCCCACCTGAAGAGCCGCATGCTCCTGCCCCGGCAGGACGCCGCCCAGGTGCCGGAAGGGGCGGACGTGCTCGCGGCGGTGGAGGAGGCGCAGGACCCGCGCGCGGAGCTGGTGCGCCGGCTGCTGGAGTACCAGAAGTACAAGGAGGCCGCGGAGCACCTGGCCAGGCAGGACATCCTGGACCGGGACGTGTTCGCCCGGAAGGTGCCCGTGGAGGCGGTCCCCATCCCCGAGGACGAGGTGGGCCTCCAGGAGATCTCCGTCCTCAAGCTGGTGGAGGCGCTCGACCGCGTGCTCGAGCGGCTGACGCCCAAGAAGCAGCACGAGGTGGTGCTGGAGCGCGTCAGCCTGTCGGAGGCCATCCTCCGGGTGGCGGAGCGGCTCAAGAAGGACGGGCAGGTGCTCTTCGAGGCGCTGTTCACGCAGGCGGCCACGCGCCAGGAGGTGGTCATCACCTTCATCGCCATGCTGGAGATGGTGAAGCGCCGCCTCATCAGGGTCTTCCAGGAGGAGCCGCTGGGCCCCATCCAGGTGACGCCCAACGGGGACGCGCTGGAGAAGCTCATCCCCACGGAGGTCGACGAGAGTGACTACCGGTAACGGTCCCGACGACGCGGACGAGACGCCCGCCCCCGGCACGCCCGGCGGCCCCGGTCAGTTCTCGGAGGAGGAGATCGCCTCCGTCACCGGCCCCGGCCCGGACGACGCGGAGCTGGACGGGGTGGAGGCGGCCGCCATCGAGGAGGACTCGGACGACAGCGTCCCAGACCTCCAGTCCTCCTTCGAGAAGCTGGTCTCCAAGAGCCGCAACCTCTCCCCGGACCGCATCCGCACGGTGCTGGAGAGCGTGCTCTTCGTCGCCGAGCGCCCCCTCGACGTGGACGAGCTCTACCAGGCCACCGGCATCCCGCGGGAGG
Organism: Pseudomonadota bacterium; assembly: GCA_023424585.1. GTDB lineage: Bacteria > Myxococcota > Myxococcia > Myxococcales > Myxococcaceae > Corallococcus. Next base: position 2,081 of record JAFADT010000670.1, on the reverse strand, counting down.
CCATCCTCCAGGCGCTGGATCAGCTCTCCGGCATCCACCGCGAGGGCATCAGCGGCGTCGTCCTCTACGAGGTGGCGGGCGGGTGGCAGTTCCGCACGGACCCCCACTCCGCGGAGTACGTCCGGCGCTACCTCCGGGTGAAGCCGCAGCGGCTCACCCGCGCGGCGGTGGAGACCCTGGCCATCATCGCGTACCGCCAGCCCGTCACCCGGCCGGAGCTGGAGGACATCCGCGGCGTGGACTGTGGCGCGGTGCTCAAGGCGCTGATGGACCGCAAGCTCGTGAAGATCCTGGGCAAGCGGGAAGAAGTCGGCCGCCCCATTCTTTATGGAACCACGCGCGAGTTCCTGGAGTTCTTCGCGCTGAAGGACCTCTCCGCGCTGCCCACGCTCCGGGAATTCCATGAGTTGACCCAGGAGCACCGGGAGATCGTGGAGAAGGAGGCGGCGCCGCCGGCACCGGTGGCCGCGGGGACGGTGGCGGCGCTGTCGGACCCGGGGTTCACGAAGCGGATGGAGAAGAACGAGGCGGCCAGCGAGGCCGCCTTGGAGGAGCTGGAGGAGGCCATGGCGGCCGCGGAGCGGAGCCAGAAGGTCAGCGCCAGCATCCTGGAAAGCCCCCCTTCGCCCGAGAAGGGTGATAGCGAGGGGCCCAAGCCCGAGTGATGGGCGGCAACTGGAAGAAGGCACGGAATGGCGGCGGAACGTTTGCAGAAGTACCTGGCTCGCGCGGGAGTGGCTTCGCGCCGGCACGCGGAAGAACTGATTACCTCCGGTCGCGTCGGAGTGAACAACGAGACGGTGACGGAGCTGGGCAGCCGGGTGGAGCCCGGGGTGGACCTGGTGACCGTGGATGGGAAGCTCGTCACGCCGCCGGAAGAATCGTCGTACTACCTGCTCTACAAGCCCGTGGGCGTCGTGACGACGCTGTCGGATCCGCAGGGCCGGCCCACGGTGGCCAGCTACGTGGAGGAGACGGGCCGCCGCCTGTTCCCCGTGGGGCGTCTGGACTACGACGCGGAGGGCGCGCTGCTCTTCACGGATGACGGCGCGCTGGCGCACAAGCTCACGCACCCGAGCTTCCAGGTGCCGCGCACGTACCTGGCGAAGGTGAAGGGCACGCCGGACCAGCCCACGCTGGAGAAGCTGCGCGGCGGCGTGCGGCTGGAAGACGGCATGGCCACGCCGGTGTCGGTGGACATCTTCGAGAAGGCCGAGCGCAACACCTGGCTGAAGATCGTCGTGGCGGAGGGCCGTCCGCACCTCATCAAGCGCCTGTGCGCGGCGGTGGGGCACCCGGTGGTGCGCCTGTTCCGCCCGAACTACGCGGGCGTGGGCGTGGACGGGCTGCGGCCCGGCGAACTGCGGCCGCTGAAGGTCTCGGAGGTCACGCAGCTCACGGAGGTGGCGGAGGGCCGCGCGCAGCCATCGGCCGCAGAGCTGAGGCTGCCGCCGCGCCGTCATGGGCGCACGGCGCCGGGCTTCAGCGAGGCGGATGACGACGACATCGAGCTGTCGATGGACGACGACGCGCCGGTGGCGCCGCCGCGCAAGGCGGCGCGCGCGGAGAAGAAGGCCTCGACCGGGCCGAAGACCCGCGAGGCGCGTCCGGAGCGCAAGGAGTGGAAGGGCGTGCAGGACGGAGGCACGCGTCCGCCGAAGTTCGCGAAGCGCGGGGCGACGCTGGCCACGGACGACGATGCGGACCTGGATGAGGACGTGCCGTCGTTCGATGACGACGGTGATGAGGTGACGGAGTCGGAGGGCGCCACGTACGGCAAGGCCGCGCGGGGCGCTGGCCAGTTCAGCAAGCCCGAAGGTGAGCGTGCGTCCCGTGGCGCCTCGCGCATCGGCAGGCCGGCGCGCCCGGGGCGTTCCGAGGGGCCTGCGTCGCGCGCGGGTGGCCGGTTCGGCGCCGAGGGCGCTGCGTCGCGCGGAGGTGGTCGTGCCCGTGCGGGCGCTGAGGGTGATGCGCCTCGCGGTGGGGGGCGCTTCGGCAAGCCTGCGAGCCGCTTCGGTGGTGAAGAGGGCGCCTCGCGCGGCGGTCGGTTCGGCAAGCCCGCGGGCCGTGGCGGAGACGAG
>JAFADT010000050.1 GCA_023424585.1 Pseudomonadota bacterium | reverse complement strand
CGTCCGACCGGCTGCGCGCGGCCGTGGAGGCCGGGCGCGCGGCGAACGTCTACATGGCGGACGTCACGACCCCCATCCTCGCGCTCGTCGCCATCGTGGAGGTGCGGCAGGCGCGCGACGGCAGCCTCATCGACCTCCAGGTGCTGGAGGGCTCCGGAGACCCGAAGTTCGACCGCTGGGCGGTGTCCCACCTGCGGGATGCGCTCGCCAGCGCGGAGGCCCCCGTGGACGGAGGCGTGGGCCTCCGCGAGGACGGCATGCGGACCCGCTGGCGGCTGGAGGAGTACCTCGGCAACCCCCGCGTGCGGGTCCACCTCATCTCCATCTACTGACCCACGCCGCCGATGCGCTGGCCCGTCGCGGCGTCCAGCACGTCCAGGCGGCCCCATTGCGACACGTTCACCCGGCCCTCCCGGACCCAGAGGGTCGTCATCTGGGAGATGCTGGCCTCGGGCAGGGCCACGTCCCAGACGACGGCGCCGGTGTGCAGGTCGCGCCGGATGAGGCGCTGGCCGCCCTTCTCCAACTGGTAGACGACGTACACGGCGTCCTTCGTGATCTCCCCCACCTCCGGCGCGGAGTCGCGCAGCTCCAGCGCGTCCCGCTCCGCCACGACGCCGTGCCACAGCGGCTTGCGGTTGCCGGGCGCGTACAGCCCCACCAGGGGCACCTGCGTCCCAGGCCACCGCGTGCCCAGCGACAGGGTGTAGCCGGCGGAGCGGAAGAGGTACTTCGTGGAGAAGCCCCGGATGTCGGAGGGCGGGTAGCTGGAGCGCTCACACGAGGTGGGGTGCTCCGGCGGCCGGCTCATGTTGCACGTCTGGGGGCTCAGGGGCGGCGTGGAGCAGCCCTTCGGCGCGCGGCGCGCGGGCTTCGTGGTGGCGGTGCGCGTGTCGAAGAGCAGGTGCTGGTGGTCCACCACCTCCACCCAGACGGCCGTCGTGTCCCCGGGGGGAATGCAGAGCCGGCGCGGCGAGTCCGACAGCGCCGCGCGCCCCAGCCGCTTGCCGGTCTCCAGCTCCAGCAGGTCCACCGCGCGCTGCTCGCTCATCACCAGCCGGCCGTTCTGGGCAATGACCTTGGTGTACCGGGAGGCGTCCGGCCCCTCCGAGGGCTGCGACTCCCAGAGCTTCTGGAACGTCCGGCCGTCGAACGCGGCGATGAAGTCGCTGTAGGCGCCGCCATCGTGGCGGCTCACGTGGCCGATGATGTCCTCCGTCCCATCCCCGTTGACGTCCGCGAACGCGGGCGCGCCCCGCTCTGCCCACCGGAGGCGCTCTGGCGCCGGCTTGGGCTTGGGCTCGGGCGGCTTCGGGATGACGGGCGGTGGAACGGGGCGAGCGACGGGGGCCGGGGGCCTGGGCGGGGGCGGCGGCAGGTCCGGGCCTCCGCTGGAGAGCGCGAACACCGCGCCCATGACCCCCAGCAGCATCATCACCGCGCCGCCGGCGAGGATGAGGGGGAGCGCCTGGTTCCCCTGGGGCTGCGGGCGCGGCACGGGCGCCTGTGGGGTCTGGCCGTCCAGCTCGAACGCGCCGCCGCAGTAGCCACAGACGTACTGCGTCCTGCCGGGCTGGAGCGCGAAGGGCGCGTTGCAGTGGGGACAGCGGGAAGCTTTGGGGACGGGCCGGGCCATGACCCCGGGTGTAACACTCCGCGCGCGTGGTGGCGCTGAAACACGAAAGCCCCCCTCCTCCGCGAAGGAGGAAGAGGGCTTCCGCGCCAAGGCTGGTGTCAGGCGACGACTACGGCACCGTGGCCTTCACGGAGACGCCCGAGTACGAGGTGTAGCCGCGCACGGAGACGTACCAGGTGCCGGCCGCGGGGGCGGTGATGGTGCAGGTCTCCGAGTTGCCGCTGAGGTACGGGCGGCAGTTGTACGCCGTCGTCGTGGGCTGCGAGCCCTGGCGCACGTAGAGGTCCGCGTCACCCGTGCCGCCGGACTGCTCCACCGTCAGGGTCGTGGCGCCCGCGGGGACGGTGATGGCGAAGTGCTTGAAGGAGCTGGAGGCGCCGGACAGGCCGGTCTGGTTCAGCAGCGTCTGCGTCGGCTGCTGCGGGGCGTTGATGGTGTTGGTGATCCAGCTCTCGAAGGACGACACGCGGCCGTACATGCCCGGGTAGCGCGAGTCGGCGCAGCCGTAGCCCCAGCTCACGATGCCCGCGAGCACGCGGGTGCTGCCCTTGAGGACGGTGAGGGGACCGCCGCTGTCACCCTGGCAGGAGTCCTTGCCCGGGGCGGACGCGCCCAGCTGGTCCGCGGTGATGGTCTCGTCGGGGTACTTGGACTGCGCGGTGGCGTTGCTGATGACGTTCACGTCCACCGTCTGGAGCGTGGTGGGCAGCGAGGAGGCGCCGCTGGACAGCGTGCCCCAGCCCGTGACGCGCGCCACGGCGCCGACGCCGCCCACGCCCGAGGCCTCGTCCGCCGCCGTGACGAGCGGGATGGCCTTCGCGTTCGCGCCGCTCAGGTCCAGCGGCGAGGACAGCTTGAGGAGCGCCGCGTCCTTGCCGTAGTTGGCGTCCACGTAGCCCGGGTACACGACCACCTGCGACACGGTGCGGACCTGCCCGCCGGTGGTGGTGGTGCGGTTGGTGACGCCCGCCACGATGCGGCCCGGCTTGGAGATGGAGCCCCCCGAGTTCACGCAGTGCTGCGCGGTGAGGATCCAGCTCTCGTTGATGATGGAGCCGCCGCAGAAGTGGCTGCCGCTGCTGCTCTGCAGCGACACCTGCCAGGGGTTCTCCCCGATGGTGGTCGCCGAGCCACCGACGATCTCCTGGGTGGTGGTGGCGGGCGCCGGAGTCTCCGGCTGGGTCTGCTTCTCTTCCGTGGTCTGGGGACCGCAACCGACGACCAGCAGCGACACCGCGCTGGCAGCAGTCCAGCGACGCACCATCTGAGCCGAAATCATGTGAACCCCGTTTTTGTTGGTAAGTTTGAGGCGACGGGATTCTTGATGAGTCCAGACTTCATTGTAAATAGCCTGGTCGGTAATTTATCGTAACTGGATAACTACTGTGATGGGGTTTCCCACGACCGCGACACCGTGTCACATGTGACACGGGCCCCGTCCCTCGGGCGCCTCAGGTGTCGTCCAGGCTGGGTGTGCGCAGGTGGCTGACGTCTCCCCAGGTCACCATCCGCAGGGTCCCCTGGTGGAGATCGAACTGATTCCAGCCCGCGTTGAGGACGGAGAAGGTGCGCGGCACGGTGGGCGGGATGCCCAGGCAGTGGCGGAGCAGGGCGCTGAGCACGCCGCCGTGGGTGACCACCACCACGCGGGCCTCGGGGTGGCGCGCGCCCAGCTCCTCCAGGCAGTGCAGCGCCAGGCGCAGGCGCTGGGACGGGCTCTCTCCTCCAGGCACCACGGAGTCCGCGTGGCCCTCGGTGTACGCGGCGAAGACCTCCGGGTGGCGCTGGCTGGCCTCCGCGCGCGTCAGTCCTTCGAGCACGCCCAGCCCGCGCTCCCGCAGGCGCGCATCCTGCTGGAGGTCGTGGCCCGTCCGCGCCGCGATGCGGGCGGCCGTCTGCACCGCGCGGTCCAGGTCGCTGCTGTAGAGGGCCTGGAAGGGGAGGGTGGCCAGCCGCGCCGCGAGCGCGTCCGCCTGTCGCAGCCCTTCGCGGCTCAGCACACTGTTCAGGTGCCCCTGCAGCCTCCCTGAGGCGTTCCACTCCGTCTCCCCATGCCGGAGCAGGATGAATTCGGTCGTCATGGCCTCAAGCGTGGCGGGCGGGGCCCGGGGGAGCAAGGCTCGTGGAGTGTCCGCCCGGCGCCGCCGGCCTCCTCCCCGTGGACGGGCTTGTTC